>CAMLEX010000122.1 GCA_946479055.1 uncultured Bacteroidota bacterium
GGAGCTCAACGGAACTTTTTCGGATGGTTTAAGGATCATGCAATTTCCAAGAGCTATCGCATTGGGGATGGTCCAATTGGGAACCATGCTTGGAAAATTGAACGGAACAATAGATGCGACTACTCCAAGCGGTACATGTTCGGTCCGGCATTCTACTCCTTTACTTACTTCCAGTACTTCGCCGGTTATCAATTGCGGTAAAGAAGTAGCGAATTCTGTCAGCTCAATACTTTTTTCTATTTCAGCGAGAGCTTCTCCGTATGTTTTTCCATTTTCTTCCTGCACCAACTCCGCTAATTCTCTTGAATGTTTTTCCAGTAAGTATTTATAGCGGAAGAAAACCTGTACTCTTTCTTTAATGGGCGTCTTACTCCAGACAGGAAAAGCGGTTTTGGCTGCTTTAACAGCAGCATCTAATTCTGCGGCAGTTGACATCGGGACTGTCGCAAGCGGGTTGCCGTCTATTGGCGAAATTACATCCAGCGAACGTAAAGTAGAAGCGTTGTTAACAAACTTCCCGTTGATATAATTTTGAACAGGAGGATACTTCATAAAATGTTTTTCTTTGTAAAGAATATAAAGAATTGCAGTCTTTATAAATATACTTAATTTAAACAGGAATACAAGTTAAAGCCCCGTTGATTTTATGACGCCGGAACGCAGAGAAAAACTCGTTGCAGTACTGAATAAAAGACAGGATGATATTACTATTGTTCTCGAAAATGTTTTTGATCCGCATAATATTTCCGCGGTAATGAGAACCTGCGATGCCGTAGGGGTGCAGGAAATTTATATTTTAAATACAAAGATTCCCCGGCATAAAAAATGGGGTTTTAAAAGCTCGTCGAGTGCGAAAAAATGGCTAACAGTTCATCAGTACGAAAATGCTGTTGAATGTTTTTCAGCATTACGAAAAAGATATTCATCCATTTTAACGACACATTTAAGTGATGATGCCGTAAGTTTATACCAGATTGATTTTACAAAAAGTATTGCATTGATTTTTGGCAATGAACATAATGGCGTTAGCGATGAGATCAGGGCACTGGCCGATGGAAATTTTGTAATACCACAGGCAGGCATTATTCAATCGCTGAATATAAGTGTAGCATGCGCCGTTACACTATACGAAGCATACAGGCAAAAAAATCTTGCCGGGCATTATAACCAGAAAAGCCTGGATGAAACAAAGTATAATGCATTGCTGAATGAATGGAGCTTTAAAAGGGAAGAGTAATGCAATGGTCAATTTTCAATGCTCAATTTACCATGAAGAGAACTGCACTCATACTAATTACTTGTTTTTTTATTTTATCTGTTGGTGGACAGGAAATAAAGAAAGTAAAGATCACGGATCTGGAAAAAATGATTGCTGAAAGCGACACGCCATTGATCATTAATTTTTGGGCGACTTTCTGCAAGCCTTGTATGGAAGAAATACCTCATTTTCAAAAGCTGGGAAAAAAATATGAAAAGGACAGCGTAAAGCTGTTGCTTGTAAGTCTTGATATGAAAGACGCCTATCCCACAAAGGTAAATGCATTTATTAGGAAGAAAAAGATAAGAATTCCCACAGCCTGGTTGGATGAAACCAATGCTGATTATTTCTGTCCCAGGATAGACACATCATGGTCCGGGGTTATTCCCGCTACTCTTTTTATTAATAACAGGAACAACTACCGGAAATTTACAGAAGAGCCGCTGTCTGAGGAGCGGCTTGAAAAAGAGATCAGGGCCATACTTCAAAGAAACTAAAAAGTTTCTTCCTGCTCCTTGGCTTGTTTTAATAAATAAACAAAATAGACACCTGAAAAAAGACTGACCAATGATAGAATCAGGCCCAGTGAGCTTCCAACTTGGATACTTTTTGCAATCGAAAAGCCTACTAATACCATAAAGCCAAGAATAATGCACCGGATAAAAAGGGGATGAGATTGCATAAGCATTGGTTTTAAATAATTGAATGATGTGTTGGCAAAAATGTGATGCGGCATCTTTTTTTTTCCATAAGTGGGAGTAAAAAAAACTGTATTTTTTTTGTGCAGGGTCAAAACCAGCGAACGTGGTAAGTGTGAATTGACAGATTTCAATTGATTGGTGTATTCAACTCACCACTCACTATTCATAATGGACGATTTATTATAGCCTTTTAATAGTGCAACCTACAAACCGGGTTTTTGTGGTAGATACATTTTTGCCAGCAACCATTTCTTCGATCGCAATTTTCGCATGTTTGCGGGTTACTTCGCCAGGGGCATTGGCATTATCATCAATAGCCCCATGATAAACCAGTTTGCCGGATTTATCAAACAAAAAAACTTCCGGTGTACGGGTAGCGCCAAAAGCATCAGCCATGGCCGAATTCTTATCAACTACATAGCTGAATGGATAGCCCTGATCCTTGCCATATTCTTTCATATCATCAAATGATTCACCATCACTACGGGTAGCTTCGTTGGAATTAAGTAATATCACACCAATCCCATTGTCTGTAGCAAACTTTGCTGTTTCAAGTGTACGGGATTGATATTTTCCTACCACAGGGCATGTATTGCAACTAAACATTACCAGCAATCCATTTTTTTTCATGGCATCTTTAAAAGAAACTTCTTTGCCGGAAATATCTTTCATTTTTGAATCCGGGTTGGGCAAAGATGAACCAATCGGGAGCGGATCATTAATCGCTTGCATCGAAAAAAAAGCAATAGCGGCAATCGGTAAAATTGAAAAGAATAGCTTTTTCATATTATTTGATTTAAGGTTTTATCAAATTTCAACAAAAATTATGCTGAATGAATGCCGCCCGCAAGATTTTTGTTTCTTTCATCCACTTCGTGTTTCAGAGAGTTGATGCTGACATTGAGCTCAAAGCCAATCAATAATACTAGCGAATTGAAATAGATAAGTAACATCAGTATCAATACAGTGCTGATTGAACCATACAGTTCATTGTAATTAGAGAAATTACTAACCCAATAAGAAAAGCCAGCCGTAAAAAGGATCATCAGGAACGTGGCAAGAATAGATCCCGGGTTGACCAGCTTCCATCGTTTATGCACGGAAGGTGCATAGCGGTAAATAAAAGAGATAGCAAAAAAGAACATTAATATAGTTACCACCCATCTTAAATTATGGATGACGGAAATAAGAATTGTATTCGTTATACCCAGCCATCTTAAAACAGACCCCTGCATTATGAGGGCAAGTATAGAAATAAAAAAGAGTATAAAAAGTATAAAAGTCAAGCGGAGAGCTACCATTCTTTCATGAAAATCTTTTCGTTTGGTGAAGCCGATATAGTTTCTGTCGAACGATCGCATGATACCCATCACCGCATTGGAAGAGAAAAACATTGCCAGCAAAAAACCGGTTGATAAAAGTCCTGTTCTCGGTTTATTCAGAATATCAGAAAGGAATTTTATCAATCCCCCGTTATTTCTTTCTCCCGGCATTACATCTTTAATAAGCGAAAACATTTGATTGATGAATTCCTGGGAGATAGGCAAATAAGGGATCAGTGTAAATAAAAAAATGATAGCCGGAGGAATCGTCATCGTAAAGTTGAAGGCAATTGCGGATGCTCTTTCTGTAAAGCCGGTTTTTTGAGCTTGCAGGAAAAAAAATCGTACCACGTCAAAAAGAGGAATGCACTGGAAACCAGGCAGAAGAATTTTCTTACTCTTTCTTATCAGGAAACTGACAGGTGCAGAAACCAGGAGCCTTCTTTTTATTTGTGTCAGCAGGTGCATGCCATTTATTTGATATTTCTTTTATTCAGTTCTTGCTGGTAGAGCCGTGCATATTTGATATGATCAGTGTAGTTGGTCGTAAAGATATGTGTTCCATCAAAAGCACTACTGGCTACAAAATAGATATAATCTGTTTTTGGGGAATCGAGAACAGCCTCAATCGTTTCCAGATCAGGAGTGCAGATAGGGCCGGGTGGCAAACCTTTGTTGATGTAAGTATTATAAGGTGAAGGTGTATCAAGATGACCTCTTAATATCCGTTTCAATCCAAAATTTCTCAGCGCAAACTTCACAGTAGGATCTGCCTGTAAAGGCATTCCTTTAGCAATCCGGTTAAGGTATACACTGGCAACATTTGGTTTATCTGTTTTGGAATTTGTTTCTTCATCTATAATTGACGCCAGTGTTGAAGCCTGTATCGGGGTAATGCCCAGGTTACTTGCTTTCTGTTTTCGTTCCTCTGTCCAGAATGTTTTATACGCAATATGAAATTGCTGAAAGATTTTCTCAGGCGTTGTATTCCATTTTATCGTGTAGGTAAAAGGCATGGCCGCTGCCATTACTGTATTGGTATCAAGACCATATTCTTTTAAAGAGTCGGTGCTATTAAGAAAGTTTATCATTTGCAGTGAATCGCATTCAAATGCGTTCCCGATCCTTGAAGCCAATACTTCCTTTGTTCTTATTTTAGTGATAACAAAATTAACCGGTGTTTGCTGCCCATTTTTCAGCATTCTTACAAGGCGTACAAGGTTCATTCCTTTTTTTATTTCATAACGGCCCGGTTTTACTTTGTTATAACCGATCATCTTTGAGGCCCAGGTGAACCAGCTTTTACCGGAAATTATATTCTCTTTATCAAGATTAGTTTTTACTCCTTCATATGTTTCACCAGTTCGGATATAGAAAAATTTCTTTTCAGGAGGATGAACTGTAGGTCCCAAAAATTTCCATGCGGTAAAGCCAACAACCAAAAGAATAACAGTAAGGATACTGAATAATATTTTCTTTTTCATTACTCAATTTTAGTTTTTCTGATACGGACAGATATTTACATCTTTTCTATTCTTGTAATACCAACTTCGGTTCCCCTGGTCATCTTCGTTGCGACGCTCCTTTCATCTTCCTGTTCTCTATTGAGCAAATCATCACCGATACTTCACAGGAGCACAGGAATTGATTTGATCACAGATAAAAAACAAATTAAATAAAAAACCCTGTCTTTGCGACAGGGTTTCAAATAATATACCGTTTTAATTATTTGTCAGTATCAATAGGTACAGTGTTCGCTGGTAATTGTTGTGATGGCAGAGTAGCAGGCTGAGAAGCTGCGGGTACCTGTGCACCACTTGCTTTACTATCAACGTTAGACTGACTGCCAGATGATGAAATGAAAAATGCTGAAAACAGGCATAGCAAACCTACTACACCAGCAAATACCCAGGTTCCTTTTTCCAATACATCAGTAGTTTGTTTTACACCCATAAATTGGTTGCTGAAACCGGCGATACTACCGGATAATCCACCACCTTTTGGGTTTTGAATCAGTACTATAAGGCCCAGTACCACAGAAGCAATAACGATCAGTATCACAAATAAAATAGTCATATCACAAATTCTTTAATTGTTCGATTTTGGCTGCAAAATAAGAGCTTTTAGCGGGATTGAGCAAACTTAATTTCTGGTATATCTCGGTGGCTTTTGCTTTATTTCCCTGCTTTTCCCATACCTCCGCCATGGCTTCTGTTACCACTTCTCTGTCGTTTATAGAAGTCTCCGCCATTTTTTCTACCTTTTTTTCATCAGTAGCGCTGACAGCAGCCGCTATTTCTGTTACTGGAAAGCGTTTCATGACCTTTAGCCATTCTGTAAAACTTTTTAATTGCCGGCTTAGCAGATCTTTCGGTTTTTCTTCTTCTTTAGCCTGTATTCCTTGCGATGCAAAATAGTCTATGGTATGGTAGGGTTCAAACGTGATTTCTGCCTTTGACGGATCGATAGGTTCAAATTTGAATTTTGGTAGTTCTACTGATAATCCGGGTTGATTTTCTTCTTGTTGTTCGTCTGATGTTGTATCATCAGCCGGCTCAGTGATTATGTCTTCAGCCTTTTCCACTTTTGTTTGATCAACAACTTCTTCATGGGTTGCCGGCATTTCCATTTCAACAGCAGGTTTAGAAAAAGCTTCTTCTTGTTTTTGTGGAGAATAATGCTGGACGCCTGTATCATTCAGCAGATAATCAAACCAAAGTGGATTTTGAAAATATAAAGAAGCTTTCTGAATATGTTTATTAAGCGGGTCCGAACTGATTTCTTTTAATTTTTTAGCTAAAAGAAATTGAACCGGCGCAGAAAACGGGTATTGGCCTGTTAGCTGTTGTAGTTCTTCCACACTGCAATCATTCAGCGAATGTTTTCCCGTAATGGATTTGGTTATTTCATTGACAGTAGAGTTCATGGCCACAAGTTAAGAAAATACTCAATGGAGATCAGATCAGGAAAGAAATGTTTGTTTCCTTGTTTTTATCTCTTGCTTTTTAGTATTACCAGTTAGAAAAAAGGCGGTTGAAAATATCATCGGTTAAACCACGGATGATCTCATCTCCCAGGCTGGCTTCTGCTTGCTGTAAAGACATATTACCGGAATATTCAAAGTTCCTGCTGACATCATATTCCTGGTTTTTATTTGCTTTCTGATCATTAAGGGTGATATGCACCGTAACAGTTAATCTATTGGTTGCTACCTGTTGTTGAGATATACCCGAGGTGCTAAAAGCATAATTGGTAATCTTTCCACCAACTATCCAATCCGCATTGTCATTATTTGTTTGGGATAGTCTTGTTTGTCCAACGATCTTTTGACGCAGTTTATCGGTAAGGCGTGGGCTTAGCTGCGGGTTAACATAAGGCGCCTTATTTTCTATGAAATTTACTTTGACAGTTTTGATACTATCAGGAATAGAAATATCACGGAATTTGTAAACATTACAACTGCTGTTACCTGCAGCTATGAAAACCAATGCCACTGCAATAAGTACGATATACGAAGTACGAAGAACATTATGGATGTAACGTCTTTTCTGACTACTGTCCCGGCAGCTCTCGGGATCTGATTTCTGACTTCCTATTTTATTCATCAATATCATATTCTTTCAGTTTCCTGTATAAGGTTCTTTCGCTGATGCCCAGGTCAAGTGCAGCATCTTTTCTTTTGCTTTTATGTTTCTTCAATGCTTTTACGATCAACTCCTTTTCCTTGTCCATGATGTTAAGGCTCTCTTCTACTTCTTCGTGTTCGTGTATATCATTATTCATGATAACAGGTTGCATAGCCTGTGGAGCATGTTGAACCTGGGGAACAAGGAAAGATTGAAGCGCCTCATGAGATTTCAATTCTTTCAGTTCATTGATAAACGCATGATCTTTTGTTGCCGTGCCCGGATTTTGTAATACTTCCAGAAACATCCGCTTTAGCTCTGTCACATCTTTCTTCATATCGAAGAAAAGTTTGTATAACATCTCTCTTTCATTGCCGAAATCCTGCGTTGCTGTTGCATGTTGCGTGGTCAATGCCGGCAAACGATTATTTGAATAAGGCTGCAAAAATTTATTGAGATCTTTAGCCGTTATATTTTTATCCTGCGAAAGAACTGAAATTTGTTCTGCAATATTCTTCAATTCCCGCACATTGCCGGGCCAGGGATAGTTAATTAACAGGTTTTTCGCTTCCTCATCTAATTGTACCGACGCTGTTTTGTATTTGTCTGCAAAGTCGGCTGCAAATTTCCGGAACAGGATATGTATATCTTCTTTACGATCATGCAATGCCGGTACACGAATAGGCACTGTACTTAAACGGTAGTAAAGATCTTCCCTGAACCTGCCTTGCTGTACCAATTGCATCAAATCTTTATTGGTAGCGGCAATGACCCTTACATCGGTCTTCTGCACTTTACTGGAACCTACACGAATGTATTCACCAGCTTCCAATACTCTCAGTAATCTTGCCTGTGTACCCAATGGCAATTCACCGATCTCATCCAGGAAAATAGTGCCCCCATTTACCGTTTCAAAATATCCTTTCCGGGAATCTACTGCTCCGGTGAACGAACCTTTTTCATGACCGAATAATTCCGAGTCGATGGTTCCTTCCGGTATAGCGCCACAATTGACGGCAATAAAAGGATTATGTTTCCTGTTGGATAGCGAATGAATGATCATGGAAAAAGCTTCTTTACCTACACCACTTTCTCCATTTATTAATACGGTAAGATCGGTATTGGACACTTGTATGGCTACTTGTAAAGCATAGTTCAATGCCGGAGAGTTGCCAATGATACCAAAACGATTTTTTATTGATTGAATGTCCATAAATTTATGTCTGATGTTCGTCAAAAAATTTCAAAAGAGCGATTACTTCAAATTTAAGGACGGGAAGATTTTTAGTTATTATCATGAATAAATCTGCTGCTCTCACGAGGTCATAATCATGAACTATAATATGCCGTAATCCCTTAATTTTAGTCTTATCTGTTATAGCAAGAGACGGGTCAATTTTGTCAGCCTGGAAAATTGCTTCACCAATGATGGAAAATCTTCTGCATAATGCATCAAATAACATTTGATTGTTTTCTATTTGGGTTACGTCCTTAACATTTGTTGTATAACTTTCAATATCTTCAATTGACAGTCTTACATCTTCGATATATTTTGCGATATTATGCTTCATAAATCTTCAGCCTGTCATCCATAATAGATTTTAAAAAATATTTATTTCTTATTCCCTTTTCCGATACAAGATCAACTTTTCTACCTATTATTTCCTCCAGTTTAAAAAGCAGGTCAAAATAATCATAATTACTAACCGGTAGGCCCTTTTCATCCATGAACATAGTATAGAGAAAATCTATGTCACTTTCTTTGGTATAGTCACTACTTCTTGCTGCAGAACCAAAAAGATAAAGGCTTTTAACCTGCATCTGTTTGCAGGTTTCAATTATTTTATCCAGATTTTTTTTTATTTCAGGTATCATAAAATTATTGTGCTATGTTGCCCAACAATGTTCCCTGGGTACAATCCTCCGCTTTTACCATCACGTAATCACCTTTTTTAAAATTGTAATGTTCTTTCGGAAAAACAAAAACCTTACCGTGAGAACTTCTTCCCATCCAGTCAGTATCGCTTTTTTTACTTTCTCCTTCAATTAATATCTTGAATGTTTTGCCCAGATCTCTTTTATTACTTGCCAGTGAAAGCCGGTTTTGAACTTCAACGATTTCAGCCAGTCTTCTTTTCTTTGTATCCAGCGAAACATCATCTATATATCTTCTTTGTGCCAGCGTACCCGGACGTTCACTATAAAAATACATGTAGGAATAGTCGTATTGAGAATATTCCATGATGCTCAGAGTATCCCCGTGATCTTTTTCTGTTTCTGTACTAAAGCCTGCAATGATATCGCTGCTGATACCGCATCCGGGAATGATTTCCCTGATCCGATTTACTTTGGCCATATACCATTCTCTTGTATACGTACGGTTCATCAGTTGTAAAACTCTTGTTGATCCGCTTTGCACCGGCAGGTGAATATAGTCGCAAATGTTTTCATACTTCGCAATGGTATGCAATACCTCATCTGTTATATCTTTTGGATGCGAAGTGGAAAAACGAATGCGAAGCAGGGGAGAGATTAATGCAACTTTTTCTAATAGTTTGGCAAATGTGATTGTGTTATCCGTTTCTGGTTTCTCGTTGCCAGATGTCAATTGTGCATGGCCTGTCGTCTGTTGCTGGTCCGGGGTATAATAATAGGAATCTACATTCTGACCCAATAGAGTTACTTCCCTGTATCCGCTTTCAAAAAGATCTCTGCATTCAGCAACAATACTTTCCGCATCACGGCTTCTTTCTCTTCCTCTTGTAAATGGCACTACACAAAACGAGCACATATTATTGCAACCCCGCATGATACTTACAAATGCAGAAATGCCATTACTATTTAAACGAACCGGGGAGATATCAGCATAGGTTTCATCGCGGCTCAATAAAACATTGATCGCTTTTTGGCCGGTTTCCGCTTCTCCTACCAGGGCTGGCAAAGAACGATAAGCATCAGGGCCCACAACGATATCAACCAATTTTTCTTCTTCTACAAATTTTGCTTTCAATCTTTCCGCCATGCAGCCCAATACACCTACCAGGGTGCCGGGTTTAGCCTTCTTAAGTTTACGAAATTCCGTCAAACGCTTACGAACAGTCTGTTCCGCTTTTTCCCGGATAGAACAGGTATTTACAAATATCAGATCCGCCTCTTCTACATTGCGGGTAGCTCCAAAGCCTTCTTTATTTAAAATAGCCGCTACCACTTCGCTATCTGCAAAATTCATAGCGCAGCCATAACTTTCTATATAAAACCGTTTGCGATAAGCAATTGGATCATTTGTAAAAGGGGCATATGCCTCTCCCTGCCTTG
>CAMLEX010000123.1 GCA_946479055.1 uncultured Bacteroidota bacterium
CGACAACAATGAAATAAAATTGAGTTTTCTTCCTGATGGAAACAAAATATGGCAGCTAGATAGTGAAGGCAACCGAATCAGTGGCAACCTGGGAGATAAATATTTTCTTAACAGGCAGGAAATGGCCGACAAAAAAAGGCTGAAAGAAAAAGCGAACGCCGGTATTGATTTTATAGGACATGGTAACGAACCCTTCTGGGGCCTGGAGATTGATAAAGGCAATAAAATAATATTCAATAACCCTGATTTGAAAGAGCCTATCAACACTCCTTATGCAGAACCCATTATATCAAATGGTATATGGGAATGTCATATTCAAACAGAAGCGACAAAGCTGGATATTATTATCTCTCCACAGTTTTGCAGCGATGGAATGAGTGATTTTTTGTATGAATATAAAGTCAGTTTGAAATATAAGGGTAAAGACTATTCCGGGTGTGGCATATTGCTCAATGCCCTTTAAATATAGCAGCGATAGTTCTGGCAAAAAGGTCTGCCTATTTTATAGGCCCGAATTTTGTTTTTTCGGGCTATCTTGCACATCCTTAATTACAAAATGACGTATGATGGAATACAGTAAATTAGTTGCAGTAACCGGTCTGCCCGGTTTGTATGAACTGGTAAATAGTAAAGCCGATGGAGCGATTGTCCGCTCATTGGAAGATAACAGTACAAAATTCGCTTCATCCCGTGTACATAACTTTTCACATCTTGAAAGTATTGAAGTATACACCGTTCGTGAAAATGTAAACCTGGTAGAAATTTTTTATGCCATGGAAAAAGCCGGGGGTTCGCTGCCCGATGGTAAAGACAACGGTGTATTAAAAAAATATTTTGAAAAAGCATATCCGGATCTTGATTTTGAAAGAGTGTATGCCAGCGATCTTAAGAAAATGGTAAAATGGTTTGATATTCTGAAAAAGAAAAATATTGAAATCAAATTATCAGAGCCCCCTGAAGAAGAAGCCGAAGAAGTAGAAGTGAAAGAAGAGGTAAAAGAAGAAAAAAAACCCGCTAAGAAAACTGCAAAAAAGAAGGAAGCGGCACCATCAGATGAGACTGAGGAAAAGCCCGTGAAGAAAAAAGCAGCTCCGAAAAAGGAGAGTTCAGCTTCTGCTTCAAAAGAAAAAAAAGAAGAAGCTCCTAAAAAGAAGGCAGCTCCCAAAAAGAAGTAACTAAGATCTTTTTACATAAGCTACTCTGAAATTATCGGAGTAGCTTTTATTTTTTAAAGCAAATGTTATGACTTACACCGCCGATATAAATAAAGTACCGCGACATTATTTACCGGAAAATTTTGTTCTGAAAGACTGGGCATCTATTGAATCTTTTTTTAAAGAATTGGAAGAAAGAGAGATCGGATCCCTTGAACAGTTAGAAAAATGGCTGAAGGATACAAATGAGGTGGAAGCCGCCGTGAGTGAGGATGCATGCTGGCGGCAGATAAAGATGACCTGCGATACGGAAAATAAAGAACTGGAAGAAGCGTTCAACTTTTTTATGATGGAGATTCAACCCAAGATTCAGCCTTATGCAGACAGACTGAACCGCAAATTGATCGGATCACCATTCTCCAGGGAGCTTACTGATAAAAAGTTTTTTACTTACCTGCGCAACGTGAAAAAGAATATTGATCTTTTTCGTGAAGCCAATATACCATTGCAGGCAGAGATGAATGTGGAAGCACAACGGTTTGGTATGATTTCCGGCAAAATGACGATTGAAGTAAACGGGCAGGAATATACGTTGCAACAGGCATCTAAATTTTTAGAAGATCCCGACAGAAATATCCGCGAACAAGTGTATCGTAAGATCAGTGAAAGAAGATTGCAGGATAAAAAAGAACTCAATGATCTTTTTACTACACTCCTGAACAAACGTAACCAGATTGCTCTGAATGCTGGTTTTGATAATTATCGTGATTTCAGATTTACAGAGTTGGGTCGTTTTGATTATAAAAAAGAAGATTGCTACCAGTTTCATGAAGCAGTAAAATTGCATGTAATGCCCCTGGTAAACCAGCTATATGAAAGTAAAAAAGTAAAGCTGGGATTGGATACACTACGTCCCTGGGATTTAGATGCTGAGCCGGCAGGTATACAACCGCTCCGTCCTTTTAAAACCGGCGAAGAATTGGTTGACAAAACAATTCAATGTTTTAATCGGCTTCGTCCTTTCTTTGGCGACTGTTTACAGAAAATGAAAAGCATAGGGCACCTTGACCTTGAAAGCAGAAAAGGAAAGGCACCCGGAGGGTACAATTGCCCTTTGGCAGAAACAGGAGCTCCTTTTATTTTTATGAATGCAGCGGGGCAGCTGGATGATGTAACAACTATGGTTCATGAAGGTGGTCACGCCATACATTCCTTCCTGTCTCACGATCTTGAGCTAAATGGCTTTAAAGAATATCCTACAGAAATCGCCGAAGTAGCCAGTATGAGCATGGAATTATTCAGTATGGATCATTGGCAGGTTTATTTTGACGATAAGGAAGAGCTGAACCGGGCTAAGGAACAACAACTTGAAAGAGTGATCACGATTTTTCCCTGGATAGCTACCATTGATAAATTTCAGCATTGGGTGTACGAAAATCCCAATCATACCGAAGAAGAAAGAATCAACCAGTGGTTGCAAATACTGGAAGAGTTCTCTTCACCGGTTATTGATTTTTCAGGGTTGGACAAATACCGGCTTTATGCCTGGCAGCGCCAGCTTCATTTGTATGAAGTGCCTTTTTATTATATCGAATATGGTATTGCTCAACTGGGAGCCATTGGCCTCTGGCAACAATACAAACAAGATCCTGATAGGGCGATAAATAATTATATAGCTGCGCTGGACCTGGGCGGAACCCGGACTTTGCCTGAATTATTCAAAGCGGCAGGGCTGGAATTCAATTTCTCCCCAGAATATATCAGCGGGCTGATGAAGTTTGTAAAGCAGGAACTGGATAAAATCCAAAAAAATACATAAAATACCCCGAATGTGGTATGCCTCAAATTCGGAAATATCGAATACTCATACTACATTTGATATTGCAAAAAAACAAACTCATTATAAAATAGCTACTAATCAGAGCCTTAACCTAAGTCCCCGTGTTTCTACACGGGGGCTTTTTTTTGCACTTGTCCCTAAAGGGGATCTTAGGTTGAAATTGCTGACAACTAATGAGCCGTTGTATTAATACGGTTATAAGAAGTAACTATTTACTGTTTTGCAAATAAGAAAAGGAGAAATAAAAAAACAACGATCTAAGTTCCCTTTAGGAGGCAGGAGTAGTGCAATTCTTACAAATACCTTCTACTACTACTTCAATATGAGAAGAAGAATATCCTTTGGGGAGCTTGATATCAGGTGTTACAATATCATCAAGACAATAAGTATTCTTACAATTACTACAGACAAAATGAATATGCTGATCATGGTGATGTCCTTCTGCGCAATCATCTTTGCATAATGCATAACGGATAGAATTGTCTGCAGTGGGTATAGTATGAATGATTCCCTTTTCAACAAAGGTTTGCAGGGTGCGATAAACCGTTACCCTGTCAAATTTTTCGCCAGCTCTTTTTTCTATATCACCATGCGCCAAAGCACCGGTTTGTTCCAGGAAAAGATGAAGTATTTTTTCACGGCTGGCTGTTACACTCAACTGGCTTCGCTTCAGTATTTCTTTAATATCTGTATTCATACTACTTTAAAGCTTTAGCATTTTATCAATTTCTTTTATCATTGCATTAATTTCACTTTCCTTCAGGCCATCATATACCTTTTTCACTTCTCCTTTCCTGTTAACAAGGGCCCAGAATTGTGTATGGAGAAAATCATCCTCAATCTTTTTCAAATTGTTGGCAGGGTCATCTATTGTATAGCTAATTCTTGCGGTTGTATATAAGCTATCTTTTCTGCCCGTAAGAAATATCCATTTCCCGGTATTAACGCCCAGTGAATCGGCATATTTCTTTAATATTTGTACAGAATCTCTTTCAGGGTCGGAAGTATGGGAAAGGATCAGAAAATCTTTACTATCCTTAAATTTTTCATACACCCGTTTCATATTCGTATTCAGGGTAGGGCAGATGCCGGGACAGGTTGTAAAAAAATACTCCGCTACATAGACTTTACCTTCCACATCCTTATCCGTTACAGGTTTTCCATCCTGGTTGATAAAGGAAAATGGCTGTACCTGCGAAATAGTATCATTTCTTTTGATCCATGGGCTTACTATCAGGTAAAAAATAACTATCAATCCCACAAAAAAACCAGTGTAAATCAGTGCCTTTTTTGACATAACCCTTTCATTAAGCCGCAAAGTTACCGACAGCAGCCTGATTAAATTTAAATGGAATTCTTAATTAAAGATTTTGCAACAATGTTGCTTTTTCATATTTTTGTCGACTTTATGAAATTGAAAATAAACTGGGATGCCCTGGGAGTTACTACTTCGTTAGCTTGTGCTATCCATTGTGCCGTATTACCCTTATTTTTTTCTGTTCTTCCTTTATTTGGCATCAATATCATCCATAATATAGCTTTTGAAGCGCTAATGGTCATGCTGGCCCTTTGTATTGGAGTCTATTCTTTGTTCCATGGATACCGGAAACACCATCACAATAAATCGCCTTTACTCTTATTTAGTGCGGGCATCATTTTGTTGACTTTAAAATTATTTTTTATCCACTACGAAACCTGGCTGCTTGTTCCCGCTGTCGTTTTTATTGTGTCAGCGCATTTTTTTAATTTTCGTTTTTGCCGGGTGCACAATCATGCACATGCCGACGATTGTAATCACTAAGTTTTCGGTTTACAGATAAGTAAGAATTTTTCCTTTATTTTCAATACTTATTTATCTGGTATGAAAAAGTATCTATTCTTTGCATTTACTCTTTTTACAAGCTTTTGTTCTGCCCAGTCAAAAGATGAAACAGCCATACTTAAATTATTGGATGACCAGACACAGGCCTGGAACCGGGGTGATATTGAAAGTTTCATGAAAACATATTGGAAAAACGATTCATTGATGTTTATCGGTAAAAGTGGTGTTACCTATGGATGGACCAATACATTGAATAATTATAAAAAGAATTACCCGGATACTGTTGCCATGGGGAAACTTTCGTTTAACATTCTTTCCGTAAAGCGGCTTTCTATCGAATACTTTCATGTTGTAGGCAAATGGCATTTACAACGAAGTATCGGTGATCTGAGTGGTCATTATACTTTACTTATAAAAAAGATAAAAGGTAGATGGGTGATCATTGCGGATCATAGTAGTTAGATTATTTAAAATAATAATACTTCTATCGTCTTGTTGGAAATAAATTCCTGTAATTATTCTTTTATACAAAGTTCACTTTCTATTTTAGCGATCTTAAAACTACCAGTTGTGAGAAAAATTTCCGCCCTATTGTATCTGTTGTTATGTTCTTCCGCCTTATTCTTAACAAGCTCTTGTCAAAAAGGTCCTTCTATTGATACTCCTCCTGAAACAAATTGCCTCTTGGTCAAAACTCATTATTTTAATTATGGAGGCTCATTAGCTGATAGCCTGGAATACACCTATGCCAACAACAAGCTGACCAAAGCATCCAATGCCGACGGATATATTACGTTTGAATACACGAATGACAAGATTACCAGAAGAAATTCTTATGCAACGGGCTCAGCAGACCCGGATGGATATGATATTGCGACTTATAATACTGATGGCTCCCTTGGAATTATAAAAACTTATTTCGAGTTTAACGGCCAAATCATCCCATTCGAGCAATATGAGTTTAATTATACCAACGGTAAACTGGTAAAGTTTGACGTAAAGGATTATAATGTTAACACAAGCCAGTTTGAACTAAACGAAAGCACAACTTATACCTATACAGGTAACAACATCACACAATCTGTAAGGACTAACACAGGTTATCCTGAGATTGATACATCCAATTACAGCCACGACAATAATGAGAACTATCTGGTCAAAATCAATGCTCTTTTTGCTGATCTTGCTTTTATCGGCGGGTTAAATGGCGAAACCATTCCCTTACTTCTGAGCGTCAATAATGTAACAAAGGTTTTTGAAGGAAACGATGAATATTTGTTAACTTATAAATTAGACAGCAAAAATAATTTTTTTGAATGGTACCTTGATGGCGATCTTGCTTCGAGGTATTTCTATGATTGTAAATAATTAATTGGGATAAGAATATATTACTTTTTCCAGATTCTGTAATAATAACGAGCCAGCAAAAAAAGGCTAACAACAAAACCTGCATAAAAAATTACAGTATATAAAGTAACAGGGTGGTAAGCCAACCCAAAATAAAGACCTGCTGTTAATGCTGTCATCAGCCACAATAATCCGTAGCCAATAGTATTAAGGATCTTTTGAAAATATTTTTTCACTTCCGGGTCCCATCCCTGTTCCATAGTTATTCTTTTCAAAAACAAGATACATGATTTTAAAAACCCGGGCTATGGTATCAATAAACTCCTGAATTGAAGGGAATCTCCATTAAATACATTGAAATCAACTTTTGAAACAATGCCATTTACATTGCCACCATCATTGTGCTGCCAGAAAATCCATTCGCGGCCGATGCGGGGTTTCTGTTGTTCATAATAATGTGCCGCCCATAAAGGATACCTATCAAACTCATCACCCAGGTTTTGATTATAAAAGTCAACATTGGTATAAATAATCGGCTTCACTTTGTAGTAAGCTTCTATTACATCCAACCATTCCTTTGCTTCTATTTTCAATTGTGCTTTTGATACGCCATTACGTTGTTCTATATCCAATACAGGTGGAAGGTCACCAGGCTCTAACTCTACTCTTTTAATAAAATTTTCAGCCTGCATTTTTCCATCCTTACTGGCAATAAAAAAATGATAAGCGCCGCGGATGATATCATTGCTTTTTGCCTTTTTCCAGTTGCGGCGAAATTGCGGATCAAGATTACCAATGCCTTCTGTTGCTTTAATAAATGCAAAGCCCAGTTGAATATCATCAACCTTCATGGCTTTTACTTCTTCCCATGCTATCAGGCTTTGATACCTTGATACATCAATGCCATGGATCATATACTCATTAGGAATACCAATTCCAAATTCAGGATAACGGGTAAATTTTGCCTTGCGATAAACCAGCCATTGAAACAATAACCATCCGGCAAGTACCATTACTGCTACAAGGCTAAAAACAATGATCCATTGAGAAAGTTTCTTTTTTCGGCGGGATGACATGAAGGGACTATCTGCTTTGGTAGTTATACCGGCAAATATAAACGGTAGCCACTTCTTAAAAATGTTAATTTGCCGTTTAGTATAGATAAACGAGTACCCCTCCTATACTTTAAAAAGTGATTTTACTTCCTACCGTGATATAGAACATTTTTTTACCTCTCTCTGAAAGATCCGGACGGTTTTCCACCTCAATAAGATTTTGAGGCATCACATAAGAAGGTGTTGCTAATAACATCCACTTCCCTTTAGTATAGATCACCGGAACAGAAAACTTGTAAGAAAGAATATTGAATTTTTTCACATTTTCTGTTACCAAACGATCCGGACCGGGAAATAAAGGAAGGTTATTGTTTTTCTCATAATAAGTACGGGTAAACTGTTGTGTTCCTGCATACAGATACACTGACGGATCAATGATCAACATGGAATTATTTCCCAATTGTTTTTTGAAAATATGATCAAGTCCTGCAGTTGCACCGTAGTCTGTATTCCCACTGAATTTTACATCGGCCCCTACTGTTATATTGATAATCTTATTAAGCCAGGTAAAATTTGCAGCTGTCTGTGCCTTTAATGCTGATTGAACCAATTGACTATTGTCTTTATAAATAGGTTTTACAAAATAAATATGCCCGGCTGACTTTCCATTGTTATAAACATATCCGGCTGTGGCCACTGCGCCTGCATATTGAAAACCGGCCACACTATTATGTGTAAAAACGGGAGCGGCATTGATATAAAATTTATTGTTGAACCAAATTTCCGCCATCGGGAAAACACCGCTGCTTCTCAAACTATCAGTGCGGCCATAATAATTCAGGTGGCTGTTATAATAAGTACCCAATTTAAAACTGAACTTACTGGCTGTTGAATCTGACTGCGCATGAGCTGTCACAGAAAAACAACACAACACAATCATAACAATTTTATAGAATGCTCGCATCATAACTATTAGTTTAAAAAAGCGGTCCAAAACGTTATCTAAATAAAATTGCCGGGAAAAGGAAAGTATTTGTTTCACTTATTATTTTTTCTTTTCCTCTCCCGGCAAAAATTGAACAACCCGGAATTATTATTTATTTCCAACTGTAGCTTGCGTTGCTGCTTTTGCTTCAGCAGAAGCTTGTGCATTAGCTGCAGGCTTAACGGATGATGCTGTTTGTTTTACAGCTTTCACATCAGACCTAACTTCTGAAGAAGCTTGTCCTTTTACTGACTTTGCAGTTTCAACAGTCGCTTTTGTTGTTGTGGCAGCAGCGTTTTCTGTTTTATCTACTAATTGCCCGCCATTTACATTGACGCCTGCGCCTGCATTCACATCACTCCTGGTGTTTAAACCGGCATTACTGCTATTACTGCTGGCTTGTGCCTGCCCTTGTGATGATGATGAAACATTTGTCCCTGCATTCACTGTTGCGGCTTTCTTTGCATCGTTCTTTATTTCTCCTGTTGTTGCAAGAGCTTGTTTACTTCCTGTACTTGCTGTAGAAGCCGTAGTTGTTTTTACCTGTGCTGCTTTGGTTAAACCAGCATTAACGCTGGCTGTTGTAGCGTGTGTGGCTGCAGTAGTTGTTTTTGTTGCAACTGATGTTACAGATGTTGTAGCAGTTGTTGCATTTACCGCTGCCTGTGTTGTTGACTGTACTCCAAGATTTAATTGTGCAAAAGAAAAGATAGAAACTCCTGTTGCGATTACTGTGGTCATTAACTTTTTCATTGTTTACGGTTTTAAAGTTTTAAAAAAAGTCTCCTTATCCACAGGAAATATGTTTTTTAATTCCTGTGATCAATTCCAGATCTTATGGATATTGTGGAGCTTAGCCGGTTGGCTTAGTTAAAGACCCGTTAACGAAGAGATGGTTTAAAAAGAGAAGATAAAAATGCAAAACTTATTTTCAATATTGTTTTGCATAAGCGATTAAAATCTTTTGAATACTCTTTAGCCGCTTGCTATACAAGCTGTGGTAATACTTACTATTACTTTGGAGAAAAAGTATAACAGAATCGGCTTAATTGCGGATATACTTGACAAAAAAATTGCTATTAAAACTTTCCGAAGCCGCTAATTGCTGTTCAACAGCTGTAAGCTTAGTTATGTTGACAAGTCCGTTCATACCTGCATAATCCCTGGCCGAACTATAAGGATAATCAGCAGCGGTATCTACAAACCTATCCCTGACGGGATTGTCATGTATAAATGAGAAGTGGTCAATAAGCGTATCGGTTTTTCTAAGATCAATAAACTGAGGGCTGCTGGAGCTTTGCCATATGTGATACTTTTTCATTAGTCCCAGTAAGTTGCTAAAATTTTCAAATCGTTTCAGCATCCAGTCCTTTCTTGCTTCCGGTTCTGTGTCTATTGCTTCAAGGATTTTTGTAGTGGTGAAAGATTTAAATTCTTTTTCTATTTCAGCAATTACATATCCTTCTTTTGCTTGTATTAATAAATGAAGATGATTAGTCATAAGGCACCAGGCATGAACCATCAATCCTTTATTATCAATGAAATGATTAAGAGTATGCACTACCACCTGTTTGTATACCGGCCGGATAAACACATCTACCCAATCCACGGTATTGAAGGTGATAAAATAACAGGCTTGTTTACCCGGCATGTGGTTGTCGATACCCATAATTCACTTTTTAAGTCTCTAACCGAAACTTTTCGGCTTTCACATACCAAATGCTGTTCCAATTATGGAAAATTGTGAATAACTAGGTCGGGAATATGCTTTCTGGCCTTTTTTTTTACTTTTAATCTGTATTTATCGGCCACAAGAGTCATTTTTGACTTTATCTGCAATTAAGCTATGTCTGTTACGACTGAAAGCTAATCAGTCTCCGCTTAAAATTGAGCCATTGTACAACAGCCTCCTGTTCAACAGAAAAGGTGTCCGA
>CAMLEX010000124.1 GCA_946479055.1 uncultured Bacteroidota bacterium
ATCTCAACGTACCGGGCTTATATGATTTTGCTAATTCCCGTAACCCGTTAAGGGCAACAAGCATCCGGTCAGATATGCTGGTTTAGAGAGCTTACGGTTATGTGGATATAGGCTTCAGTAAGTATGCTAATCTTTCTGTAACAAGCCGTATTGATAAATTATCAACGCTGCCAAAAGGTAACAATGTTTATTTCTACCCCTCAGCATCATTAAGTACAGTCGTGTCGGATTATACACAATTACCAGAAGCGATTTCTTTCCTGAAACTGAGAGGCTCGTATGCCAACGTAAAAGGTGGTTTAACACAGGCATCTATCGGAGCTACTCCACAGGCCAGCTACCCTATAGGCTATGGTGGCGAATATTATTCGTCGTATGATGGACCAACTTATGAAAATTCTGCTTCGTATACTACTCCATTGGTATATGATAATAAAGCCGGCGCTTACTTCTCTAACACGATCAGCAATCCTGATATCAAGCCTTTCACATCTGAAGTAATTGAAGCAGGAATGGATATACGCTTCCTGAAAAACCGTATTGGTTTTGAAGCTACTTATTTTTCTGCCAAAGATGGTCCCGGTATTTTTAAACTACCTGTTTCTCAAGCGACCGGTTTTTCAGAGGCATTGGTAAATGGTATTACTACAAAAAAGACTGGTGTTGAATTAAGTGTAAACGGGTCGGCTTTGCGCAGCAAGAGTGCAGATGGCTTGAACTGGGATGTATTAATTAACTGGTCAACATTTAAAGAAAAATATACTTCATTCTATCCCGGTGTAAATGCTTTGAATACATTTTTCAAAGTAGGTGACAGGGTTGATAAACTGTATGGATCTGCTTTTGTAAAAAATCCTGATGGGCAGATTATATATGATGCCGGTGGTAAACCATTCAGAGCTCCGGTTGCTCAATACCTGGGCAATATGAACCCTGACTGGGTATGGGCTGTCAACAACAGCTTCCGTTATAAGAATTTCAATTTCAGTTTTCAATTTGATGGACGGATAGGTGGTAAAATGATCAACTACGTTCAACAACAAACCTTCCGTGGCGGCCGTCATATTGCTACCATTGAGGGTGCAATGGGTGCAGCAAGAGAACAGGATTACTTGGGTGTGAAATCATGGATAGGCCAGGGTGTAGTTGTTAATAATAATGTAGCGATACAATATGATGTCGATGGTAAAGTAACCAACTATAAGGACTTGCAATATGCTCCCAATACGACGAAAACTTTTTTGCAGGATTACATCAGCTTTTATTATAACACCAATGAAGGTAACCTGATCAGCAAAACATTTGCTAAACTAAGAGAAGTGGTAATTGGTTATACGCTTCCGCAAAACCTATTGGGTAAAACATTTATCCGTCAGGCCAGTGTATCATTAGTGGGTCGTAACCTGCTATATTTCTCTAAATATAAAGATGTAGATATTGACCAATACCCGGGAGCAAATAGTTCATCATCACTGCAAACACCTACTACTAAAAGATATGGTGTTAATCTCAATATCACATTCTAATCCATCACACAACAAAAATGTAAAGAAATGAAATACAGTAAAATAATTCTGCCTGTTGTAATTGCGGCGTTTATTTTCATGGGCTGCCAGGAAAAATTTGAAGAATTTGAACGCAATCCAAACCGTGCAGAACAGGTCAGCCCTGACCTGGTATTACGTGGTATTACTGCAGATATGAACAATGAAACTCCCTGGAGTTTAGTAAGCCGGTGGAACCAGTTTGATTGCTGCAATTATAATTATTATGGCGATCAGCGATATGACTGGACAGGTACTTCTTTGAGCTACGCCACTTTAAAAAATGTGATTAAAATGGAAGAAGAAGCAAAACGTGCCGGTAATCCGGATATTAACCCCTACAGTGCATTGGGTAAATTTTTCCGCGCTTTTTTCTTTTATCAAATGACCAATCTTGTAGGTGATCTGCCAATGACGGAAGCATTGAATGGATTAGGAAATCCTAATCCGGAATACGATTCACAGAAAAATATTTATCTGCAGGTGATGAAATGGCTGGATGAATCAAATAATGACCTGACGAAATTAATAACAGAAGGAAATAAGACGCTGGATGGAGATATTTATTTCAAGAATGATCTGAAGCAATGGCAAAAGGTTGTTAATACATTTCGTTTGAGGGTCTTACTTTCATTAAGCAAAAAAGATGCGGACGCCGATCTGAAATTAAAACAGCAGTTTTCCGATATTTTAGTTGATAAGATCAAATACCCGTTGATGGCCGGCATGCAGGACAACCTGCAATACGTATATAGTGCTATCAATAAATATCCTTCCAATCCTGACAATCTTGGTTTTGATGCTACCCGTTACAATATGTCAGCAACATATCTTAACAAGCTGGTTGAATTAAAAGATCCCCGTGCATACATAACTGCGGAACCGGCTACCAAACAGTTGGCCTCAGGCAAAACTCCTGCTGATGTTACCGCTTATATTGGTGCTAACTCTGGTGAAGATCTGGCTAATATGTCTTCTAAAATGTCTGATGCGGAAAATGCTGAATATTCTGTTCGCAGCCGGGCAAGATATTATTCTTCGTATGCAGCAGAACCAAACGTGATCATTGGTTATGCCGAAATGTGTTTCAATATTGCCGAAGCCATTAACCGCGGCTGGACAACAGGCCTTGCCGAGGAGTGGTATAAAAAAGGAATAAAAGCTTCCCTGGGTTTTTATGGCGTTCCGACAGAAGCAGCAGGCAATATAACTAAAACATATAAAGGGCTTAACTATACGATCAATTTTGATTTTGAAAATAATTATTATCAGCAGGCTGCTGTAAAATATAAAGGCGATAATGCAAATGGTTTGGAACAAATACTAACTCAAAAATATTTAGCTTTTTTCCAGAATTCAGGACGTGAAGCATATTATAACTGGAGAAGAACAAATGTTCCGGTTTTTTTAACAGGTACAGGAACAGGAAATAGTGGTGTGATACCCAAACGTTATCAATATCCATCTTCTGAACGTACAACTAACGGAGATAACTGGAAGACAACTCTGCAAAACCAGTTTGGTGGCAATGATGATATTAATGGAGACATGTGGATGATTAAGTGAAAAAAATTTGAAGCAGTATTCATATACAATTTGATTTCTCTGGTAATGGATTCCTAAGGAAGAAATGACCCTGCTTATAAGAGCGTACAAAGTCTTGATGAAATAGGAGTTAGTTCTAAAAAAGAAGCGGAGCGTTATGGCTCCGCTTTATTTTCGACCATTTTCATGTGGGCGGGCAAAAAAATTTTACTGGGGTAATGTTTTAAATTCTATTTTAAAGTATAAATGGTTTTATTAAATATTAGTTCCAGATCAGGTCATATGAAATGATGAAAAACAAACTAACCAGTTAAGTTGCTAATATGAAAAGGATTTCCATTCCTTAGTTTTGATGATGGGTGTAAGCAGCGGATCTATAAGCCTCGAATAGGCGATATGTAAAAGTTTACTTTACTTGAGAAAACAAAATAGTATGAAATCAATTATCATTCACGTTTGTATGGTTACATTAATAACCAGTGTTACTCATGCCCAAAACACTCAACCTAAGAAAGCAATATTACCGAATGGTTGGACCTTGTCTCCAGCAGGTCGTTCATTGCCTCTGGGTGATCTTCCATTGAATATCGCTGTTTCGAAATCAAAAAAATGGATGGCTGTTACTAACAACGGACAAAGCGTACAAAGTATCCAGCTCATTAATCCGGCAACAGAAAAAATTTGGGATAATGTTGTTGTTCCTAAATCATGGTATGGATTAAAATTCAGTGCTGATGAAAAATATTTATATGCCAGCGGTGGCAATGATAACTGGATATTAAAATTCTCCTTGCTCAATAAGAAATTACTATTAGTGGATAGTATTAAACTTGGAAAAAAATGGCCGGAGAAAATTTCACCTGCAGGAATTGAGATAAATGATCTGACCAAAAAAATGTTCATTGTTACCAAAGAGAATAACTCATTATATATTGTTGATCTTGCTACAAAAAAAATCACGCATCAGCAATCATTGGGAGAACCCGCTTATACTTGTTTGTTATCCAATAGCAAAAAGGAATTGTATATTTCTTTATGGGGTGGAAAGAAAGTATTGGTATTTGATATTGCGTTTAAAAAAATTGTAGCAGAAATAAATGTGGGTGAAAACCCCAATGAATTACTGTTGTCAAAAAATGGGAAGCATCTTTTTGTAGCGAATGCAGGTGATAATGCTGTATCGGTTATTGATATTGCACAAAGAAAAGTGCTGGAAGTATTAAATGCAGCTTTATATCCTGATGCACCTACAGGCTCTGCCAGTAATGGTCTCGCATTAAGCGAAGATCAAAAGACTTTATATGTAGCCAATGCTGATAATAATTGCCTCGCTGTATTTGATGTCAGCAAACCGGGATTCAGCAAATCAAAAGGATTTATCCCTACGGGCTGGTATCCTACCAATGTGAAACTGATTGGCAAAAAAATTTATGTTTCAAATGGCAAAGGCTTTTCATCCCTGCCCAATAAAAAAGGCCCTGATCCTTCAAAAAGAGATGAAGAAGTAAATTACCAACACGGGGATTATAAAAAGCAACAAAGCAAGATTGAATACATCGGTGGATTGTTCAAAGGAACAATGAGCATTATTGATGAACCAACTATTGAAAAACTGGCCACGTATTCCAAAACGGTGTATGACAATACTCCTTATACAAAAGAAAGGGAATTGAATTCCAAAGGAGAAGCGGGTAACCCTATCCCGATGAAAGTAGGCGATCCATCGCCGATGAAGTATGTGTTTTATGTTATCAAAGAAAACAGGACCTACGACCAGGTATTAGGTGATATACCGGAAGGCAATGGAGATACAAGCCTTGTATTATTTGGTGAACACATAACGCCCAATCAGCATAAACTCGCTAAAGAATTTGTATTACTGGATAATTTTTATGTGGATGGTGAAGTGAGTGCCGATGGTCACAACTGGAGCACGGCGGCTAATGCCAATGATTACCTGGAAAAAACATGGCCTACATCTTATGGCGGCAGGGGAGGCCAATATGATTCCGAAGGAAATCGGGAGATCGCAAATCCCGATCGCGGGTTTATCTGGGATTATTGCAAACGTGCCGGTATCAGTTACAGAACGTATGGAGAGTTTGCGGATGATTACAAAGCTAATATTCCTGTACTGAAAGATCATTTCTGTCCTTACTTCACCAGCTGGGATGAAACGGTCAGGGATACAAACCGTTTTTATCAATGGAAAAGGGAATTTGACTCACTGCTGGCTGCTGATGCTGTACCACGGTTCAATTCATTACGTTTCATTAATGATCATACTGAAGGACAAAAAATTGGAAGGCCAACTCCGTTTGCACATGTGGCCGATAACGACCTGGCTGTTGGTTTGTTTGTAGAATATCTTTCAAAAAGTAAAATATGGAATGAGAGTGTTGTATTTATTGTTGAAGATGATGCTCAGAATGGCCCTGATCATGTAGATGCACACCGCACTACAGCTTATGTAGCAGGTGGATTGGTAAAAAGGAAATTTGTTGATCATACCATGTACTCCACTTCTTCCATGCTGCGAACAATAGAATTGATCCTGGGCCTGCCACCCATGAGCCAGTACGATGCAGCCGCCGAACCGATGTGGCGTTGTTTTACAGCCACACCCGATAGCAACCCTTTTTTAGCTGTTGCAGCAAACGTAAATCTCAATGATAAAAATGAAAAGGTGACTGCAAGCTCAAGGATCAGCGAAACACTTGATTTTTCTAAAGAAGATCGCATACCGGACCTGGTATTCAGCGAGGTGATATGGAAAGCTGTGAAAGGTGAGGCAAGTGAAATGCCCGCCCCGAGAAGAAGCGCCTTTTTAAAAACCGCAGATAAGGAAGAAGATGAAGATGAAAAATAAAATAGAACATGTAAGGATGAAAAAAAATATCATTTATTGTTCTGTATTGCTGGTGAGCAACAAATTATCAAAAGTATGGCGATGAAGATATCGGCGAGCCTGTTTCACAGCGGGTATGACACTCAGTTTTGGATTGTGTGAACAATTGATCAATAAAAGACAACGGTTCAATTAAACTCTTATTAGTCTTTCAACATTTCCCTAAGCGCAGGAGCGGTATGTCATACTATATGCATACCGTTTTCCTGCCACTATCAATATTTTCCGGGATCATCATTTTTCAATTATGGGTTCGGAAGTTTCAGTTTTCTTTTTACTCACTTTCTTTTTTTCCGGATTGGCCTTTTTAGGAGATTTTTCTTTAATTCCATTACTTAAAAGTTTCGATGCTTTCTTAATCCGGCTTTCGTATTTTTTTTCTCCGATCAATTCTTTTAACCAGGCCAAAGACGTTGACAGTTGGCTGCTTAATTGCTGGTAGGTCTCTTTTTTCAGAGATATACCTTTAGTGTTCTTTTTTTTGGACTTACTCATCTTGTTTACATTTTATTAATATAAAAATAATACCCAATGAGCTTTTCCAATGTTAAGTTTTGAAAACCGGAGAATGATTAAGTAATTGAAAGTCTATTTATCACAGCAGGCCGAACCATCTTCTGGCTGAGCGCAGCAGGCGCCATTATTGTCTTTTTTTGTTTCAGATGGTGTACAACAAGCTGTGGTAGTTGAAGGTTTGGAGCAACAGGATGATCCGGGTTTCACCTCCTGTATTTTGGTTGCTTTATTCTTTTGAAGAACCGGTATTTCCGCTATTTTCTTTTCCATTTTATAAGTGTTGTTTCACTTATATAGACGAAGCGGTGGAAAAAATGATGCACTATTTATTACAATCGCCGGATTCCTCTTTTTCGCAGGCCGGCCTGGAAACTACATCCAGTATATTGCCCCGGGTATCCCATTCTATATGACAGCAATCAAGCAAAATTTGTTTTAATTTTTCCCGCCCTCTTTGCACCCTTGATCGGATGGTAGGATAGGCAAGATTATATTTCTCTGCAAGATCTTTTTGTTTTATTCCCCTCATCTCTACATCAATAATAATATCCCTATAGTCCTCCGGTAATTGATTTACAAAGTCGATCAGGCAACAATCCAATCCTTTGGTGGTGTCATTATATTCCTCGTCCGTAAAGTTCCCGGCAATATCTTCTTCAAAAGAAATACTTTTCTTATTGGAACTGCTCCTGTAATAATCTATGATAGAATTCCTGGCTATGGCATATATCCAGCTTTGCAATTTTTCCTGCCCGTTCAGATCATTTACACCGGTTGCTACTTTAATAAAGACATTTTGCACAATATCTTCCGCATCCTGGTGGTTACTAACCTTGTTTTTGACAAAGCCAAATATTACCTGGTGAAACTGAGTATAGATTGAAGCGAGTTCCATTATTTCTTTTTTAAAGTAGTATAATTCAAAACCAATACAGCTCCCAGTGTAAAGGTAGCTATTATAAAAACCTCTGGCAGTAAGCTGCCCGATAAAAGCAGCCCGCCCGTTAAAGTTCCTGTAGCAGCACCAATATCTCTCCAGCTGGCATTTGTTGCTACCGCTCTTATTTTATCTCCTTGTTTATCCGTTGCGCCACCGGGAGCCATGGTACTGTTCACACTATTGAAAGTAAAAATGATAACAAAGCCAATCATTTCACAACCCATCAGCAATAAAATAAGGCCGGCAATTATCAGCAAAACAGAGCCATTAAAAACTTTAAGAAATCCTATCCTGTCAGCTATAGCTCCGCTAACTGGAGAAAAAAGAATAAAGCATAATCTTCGGTACACGAGATATCCGGCCGCCAAAGAAGTTATCATCAGGCTTGTTAATTGTCCATTATTTTTTGCAATGAAAAATCCTAATACAATAATTAATATTCCTTCAACAATAAAGGACACCAGGAATGTGAGCGAATTGAATAAAGAGGGGAGACTGAAATTTATTATTCGCTGTGCTGTTGCTTTATAATTCAGCTCAGGTAAATGTAATGCACACAGCAATGCCGGTAAGGACAATATAGAGAGGTACAAAAAAGTCATTTCGATGGAAAAATAAGTAAGCAGTATTGGTCCCACCCATAGGGCGAACAAGGGCCCCGCTTCCTGTATGCTCCGGCTTATACCCAACGAAAAACCAATATTTTCATGTTCGAATGCGTAAGCAAGTGTACTGATACGCAACACGGCAAAAGCCATTCCCCATGCTATTCTGAAAATGATCAACGATAGCAACCCCAGGCCCAACCCGTAACCAATTGTTGAAATAATTGCAAGGATGGCCGCCGTTATCATTGTTTGCCTTATCCCATACTTTATAAACAATTCAATCACGAAAGGATTGAATACAATGCGTATAAACCGGTTGATGGAAAGTAATACACCAATCCATACAACCGGTATTTGCATCACTTCCGCATATTGAGGCAGAAATGGATACAGGAACGCATCTCCAAAACTTGCGAAGGATAAGGTTAATGATGCGAAGAGAGGATATTTTAATCCAGTACTATTTTGATTGATCACCCGCAACATGCTGCTGATGTTTTCTGTTCAGCTACTGTTACTGCGCTGCAACAGGCGATTGTATTATCACCAAAAATATCACTGCTGCACACCCCGGTTTCTGGTAAATCCAGTTCCACTTTCCTGGCGGCTTCTATATCACCGTCAATCACTGCAACAACTGAACGGACCTGTTCATAGCCGGTTGCCATTAAAAAAGTAGTGGCACGGCCATAACTTTTTGATCCTATTATATAAAATCCTTCATCATCATGCCTTAATTCTTTTTCACCATGTGGTCTTACCGTTCCACAACTGTGAATATTTGGATCAATTAATTCCGCGATAGCAGCTGAACTTTCCAGTGATGAATCTATCCGCAACCGTATCTCACGGAGAAATGAAAAGTCAGGGCGGGAACCGGTGTTACTAATGATTTCGTCAATACCGGGAAGAGACAGCAGCTCATCATATTGGTGACCGATTAACACAAGCTGCGCATTATGTTTTCTTATTTCCTGCACCTGGAAAGGAGTGTACACATTCACACGATCATCGTTGACCAATTGTTCAATTTTAATTCCTAAAGTGCCTCTCGCTTCCAATGTATCCTTTTCCTGTCCGCCATATACCTCTCTGACATTCTTCTTTCTCAGTATCCAGTGAATCGTTGTAGAGGGATATTCGTCTTTCAGTTTATCCAGTTCAATAATGGTATTAATAGCTGAATGACCACCGCCTATGACTGCTATGTTTTTGTTTTTATAGCGCTCCTTCAGTTTGCCTGAAACATCAGGTATGCCATATATAATTTTCTCATTGTTCTCTATTTCACCTATAGCAAATACACCACCTGAACCAATGGGGTTAGGATTATTCCATGTTCCCGAAGCATCAATCACAGCTTGGGTTTCATAAAACCGTACACCCAGATCTTTATGATGAGCCTGCAAAACAAAAGGCCTTTCTTCACGTCCCCAGCTTTTCATTTTATCCATGTTTTTTCTGCCGATTGCCATTACCCTACTATTGGTGTGGATAGAAGATTTTAAAAGGGGAAGGTTAGCCAATGGTTTAAAATAGCTTTCATACAATTCTTTACCAGTTGGCAATGCATCTTCATCAGGAGCGAGCCAATCAGATGCTTCTAATAATTGTTTTGCCGGTTTATCAATATTATAGCGCCAGGGAGAAAACACCCTCACATGCTGCCAGGAAAGAATATTAGCTGCAACTGATTCCCCTGCTTCAAACAGGATAAAAGGAATCTTGCGAACGGTTAAATGTGCCGCAGCAGCCAAACCTGCAGGCCCGCCGCCTATAATGGCTACCGGAAGTGAATCATTTTGTTTCATCGTATTATTACGTTTAATAGTATAGACGGACAGTTGGAAAAATGATGCAGCGGAATTTGTAAATATTTTTTATTTACAGGCTATTTCTTCTAATAAAGATTGCCACTCAGGGAGTTTGCTTACCGGTTAATTTTTATCAGAACCGGACGCTTGATTTCGGTGATCGCCGTTTCTTTTTTCCCGGTGTTTGTAAAAGTCGAAATAAAGAAAGCAATAAGCGTT
>CAMLEX010000125.1 GCA_946479055.1 uncultured Bacteroidota bacterium
TCATACGACGAAAGCTTCGATCCCACCCTTTTTGGGTTTTATGCTGTAACCAATAAAGCTGTGAATGAAACTGCTCTTGAAAAAGCAATTTATGAGGAACTGGAAAAGATCAGGAAAGATGGCATCACCGAAAGAGAATTACAAAAAGTAAAAAATCAGAAACTGATTGAGTTTTACGGACAAGTAGAAACAATCAATGGCAAATCGGATAATATCGGAACATACGAAGTATTCTTTGGCGATTATAAAAAAATGTTTGATGCGCCTGCACAATACAATAAGGTAACAGCGGAGGACATTAAACGGGTTGCCAATAAATATTTTGCAAAAAGCAATCGCACAGTTGGTATTTTAAAATCAGAGGTTGAAGATTAAAAATGGAGATTAACTATATGAAACCGGGCATGATTCTGACCATATTAAAAAAGTAAAATAAACAGATGAGACGTCCATCTAGCTAAAATAAAAAATAACACATGAAAGCATTACGATATATTGTTTTTTCTGCGGCATTGTTGGCAACTGTAGTTTGCAAAGCACAGGATTACAAATTACCAGCCTATCAGAAATTTACTTTAAAAAATGGCCTTACCGTTTACCTGATGGAGCAACACGAAGTACCAATGATAAACGTGTCTGTTATTTTACCCGCAGGCGCTATTTATGATGGGGATAAAGCAGGTCTTGCTTCTATTACTGCTACAGCATTGAAACATGGAACGAAAAACTATCCCAAAGCAAAACTGGATGAAGAACTTGATTTTATCGGCGCCACTGTAAATACCTATGCTTCGAAAGAATTTGCTGGTCTGTCAGCAGCGTTTGCAGCAAAAGATAAGGACAAAGTTTTAGCTGTTATCAATGAATTGCTTACCGCACCTGTGTTTGATACGGCGGAATTCAGCAAAGAGAAAAAAAGAATCCTGCTTCGGTTAGATCAGGCTAAAGAAAGTCCGCGTTCTGTTATTGGTTCCTATTTTGATAAATTCCTTTATAGTGATCATGTTTATGGTAATATCGTCAGTGGAACAATCTCTTCTGTTTCAGGATTAGTTCCGGATGATATTAAAAAATTCTATAAAGAAAATTATGTACCCAACGGCTCCGCAATTTCTATAGTAGGAGATTTCAGCAGCAAAGAAATGAAAAGCTTTGTTACCAAACTTTTTTCAGGCTGGCAACAAGGAAAGCAGAACAATGCTGATATTGCATCGAAACTCATTACTAAACCAACCGCCAACCGTGTATTGCTCATCAATAAAGATGATGCGAAAGAAACTACATTTCTTATTGGTGCTCCCGGTATCAGCCGCAACAATCCTGACTATATAGCCATTGATGTAATCAATACATTATTTGGCGGACGTTTCACTTCCATGCTTAATGATGAATTAAGAGTGAATACAGGGCTTACCTACGGTGCAAACAGTCGTTTTTCATCATTAAAACACGGTGGAGCCTTTATGATCTCAACCTTTACTGCCAGTAAAACTACAGAACCTGCTATAGACAAGGCATTGGAAGTATTGAATAAATTGCACAAAGATGGTGTGGATGAACAATCATTAACATCAGCAAAAAATTATATAAAGGGCCAGTTTCCTCCACGTTATGAAACCGGTGGTCAGCTATCCGGCTTATTGACACAGATGTTCTGGTATAATTTCAATGAATCCTATATCAACAATTTTCAGAAAAATGTAGATGATCTTACGGTAGATAAAGCAAAAGATATTATCGCCAGGTATTTTCCAAAAGATAAATTGCAATTTATAATGGTAGGAAAATCCGAAGAGATCAAAAAGATAATAGAAAAGTATGGTCCTGTAACTGAAGTTCAGATAAAAGAAGAACCGAAGAAAGCATTTTAAGCAAATGCAATGTACACAGGTGTCGTCTTGACTATAGGTTGATGCACTGTTTAGCCACGGATGCACGGAATAAAGACAGCTTCCGTGTTTCCGTGGCGACAAAAGATTTGACATGACACTAGCTTTTAATTATTATATTAACTAACTAAGTTCTCCCCCGCCGCGGAGACAGAGCCATGAAAATACAATTCTGGAGTATTGGGAAAAATAATGAGCCGTATGTAAAATCCGGTGTTGAAGAGTTCACCAAACGGATCTCCAACTATTTTAAAGTAGAGTGGAATATTATTCCTGTACCTAAGAATGCCGGTATGATGAGTGAGATGGATCTGAAGAAAAAAGAAGGTGAACTGGTATTGCAATGGTTGAATAAAGATGATTATCTCGTAGTACTGGATGAACGGGGAAAACAATTATCATCTGAAGGATTAGCGGAATTTCTCCAGACAAGAGCCAATGAAAGCACAAAAAAAATTATTTTTCTTATCGGCGGTGCTTTTGGGGTTGATGATCTTATATTTAAAAGAGCCAATTTCAAATGGAGTTTATCTCAATTAGTTTTTCCGCATCAGTTGGTCCGGCTTATTCTTGCCGAACAGGTATACCGGGCCTGTACTATATTGAAAAATGAAAAATACCACCATAAGTAGCTACGAAGTCAAATGTGAAAAGGCAAAAGTCAAAAACAGGATCATTACATTTGCTATTTATGATAAAATAGCTGGTATGTGCACCACGATTTCACATTCACTTTTCACTTTTGACTTTTTTGTTTTCAGTTTCTAAATTTTACCTTTTACATTTATCAAATGGAATTAACAATCACCCTCATTATAGTTATCATCACCACCATTGTTTCTATCGGCGCTTTTAGTAACCAGAAGATCATGGAGGATCTTATTTTTTATCCACCTGCAGTAAGCAAACACAAGCAATGGTACCGTTTTTTCAGCTGCGGTTTGATACATGCAGACTGGGGACATCTTATATTCAATATTCTGGCCCTTTATCTTTTTGGGCGAACAGTAGAAGTACAATTTGCCGAGATATTCCAGGATAAAGGAAAGCCCTTGTATTTGCTGATGTATATTGTAGCATTGGCTGTATCCATCCTTCCGACTTATTTTAAAAACAAAAATAATTATCATTACCGCAGCCTTGGTGCTTCTGGCGCCGTAAGTGCAGTAATTTTCGCCGGCTTATTGATTGCACCCTATACTGAAGTTTATATTTTCTTTATACCAATCCCAATTCCTGGATTTGTTTTCGCACCATTGTATCTGATCATATCTGCAATCCTGGATAAAAAAGGCGCTGGCAATATCAATCACTCTGCGCATATCTGGGGAGCCTTATTTGGATTAGCATTTGTTATCGTACTTGGAAAATTAGTAGCAAACTTTGATGCCATTTCTTATTGCATAGAAGGGATCAAACTGTATATGAGAGCTAAAGGCTGGTCGTAATCCTCAATATGTTTTTAGTCTTATCAGTTATTTTAAACCGATCATCAATGCGGTAGCCAACTACCCAAATGATCTTTTTATCCATTTCAATCACCCAAACTTTTTCTTTATCTGTTTTTGATAATTTCTGATCAATAAAAAAACGGGACAATTTCTTTTTTTTCTTCATCCCCAATGGATAGAAATAGTCACCTTGTTTCCATTTGCGGAGCAGTAAGGGGTATTTTATTTCGTCAGCATCCAGGCAAGCATGAGAGTTGTCAGTTGACAGTTGATGGTTGACAGTTTGGGTCGTTTCAATTTGAAGATTGCCGATTGCAAATTGCCAGTTTCCTGGCCCGTCAACAATAATTATCTCTGTTTTCTCAGCTTCGTTTGGTGCTATGATCAGCCATTTACGGTTTTTAATGGTGCGATGAGAAGATGATTGTACATACTTTCCCGATTCACTATCTAGTAAAGTAATCACTTCATCGGTTTGTGAAGCACTAAAGCCATATTCTTTTATAATTTCATAGACAATAGAATGAAGAGGTTCTGCTTTTTTTAATTTTAAAACCGGGATATGAATTTCATTTCCCTTTACTTCAATTAATTTCTTCTTATGTAGATCAACAGACTGTTGATAAAGCAATTCCACTTCCCTGAAACGACTAATATTGGAAAGCACATTTTCATTTACTTCAGGAAATGACTTTTCAATAAAAGGGATGACCTGGTTCCTGAAATAATTCCGGGTATAATCATCCTGCTGGTTTGTATAATCAGCCACAAAATCCAGTTTATTAGCCTGCAGAAATTCTTCAAGTTCACTACGATGCGCAAATAATAAAGGGCGGACAATAAAATCATGCTTTGGTTCAATGCCCCTGATCCCCTTAATGCCGGTACCCCGGAAAAAATTCATCATTACTGTTTCTATATTGTCATCAGCATGATGAGCAGTTAAAATATACTGAAAGCCGTTCTTCTTCCTTATTTCTTCAAACCAGTTATACCGCAGTTCCCTTGCAGCCTCCTGTGTAGAGATTTTTCTTTCTTTAGCAAAGAATTTGGTATCAAACTTTACTACGTGAAAATCAACTTTGTATTTGTCAGCTAATTCACTCACAAATTTTTCGTCCCTTTCGCTATCCGCATCCCGCAATTGAAAATTACAATGAGCTATTGCAAAATCATACCCTGCCTGTTTGCACAACTCGCATAGCACAACAGAATCCACGCCCCCGCTGACAGCTAGCAATAGTTTATCTTTTTCGTGAAAAAGATCTTCTTTTTGAATATGTTTTTTAAATCGTTGAAGCAGATCCATGATTTGTTCAATAGAATTAATGCAGTACAAGAGTGCGACGCAACAAAAGTTCATCAGGGAACTAAAGCTGGTATCAAAAAAAATAAACTAACTATAAAATGAATAGATAAAATTTCCAAGCAAACTCATTTTCACAACTTGTCCCGCCAAAGGCGTGGATTTTCACATTTCCACATTTTCACATTTATCACTATCACATTTCCCCATTAGTTTTTAAAACGTTAGTTCCTCCCAGGCTCCTCTCAATTCACCAAACGCATGGTTCTCCCCTGCTTTCTTCGCTTCTTCCATTCCTTTTTTATACCATTTTATTGCGGCATCAATTTCATCATTTCTTTCCAGCAGTTTTCCCAAATGATAATAACTGCCGATATAACCGGGTTCCCTGTTTAGTATTTCCTCAAATAATTTCCGGGCCTCTTCATCATCTCCTGTCTTGATATATTCCAGCGCCAAAGCATGCTGCAGGAAACTATCCGTGGGATTACTACTTAAAAATTGTTTTAGTTTCTCAATACGCTCCATGTTGAATAAAAAATTTGCCCGGAATTATCCGGAATTATCTTTGCATCACTTATCTTTGTTTTAGTTGCATAAACAACTAACTTTCTAACGATCACTTAAACATCCTGTCATGAAGATTTTAGTTTGCATCACCAAATCGCCGGACACAACGGCAAAAATAGCCTTCACCGACAATAACACGAAATTCGATACCAATGGCGTACAATGGATCATCAATCCTTACGATGAATGGTATGCTCTTGTCCGTGCTATTGAACTGAAAGAAAAAGATGCATCAACCATCATTCATCTTATTACAGTTGGCACAGCTGATGGCGAACCTATCATTCGCAAAGCCCTGGCATTGGGTGGTGATGAAGCAATCCGTGTGAATACCGATAGTCATGACAGCTTTACCATCGCTTCGCAAATTGCAGCAGTGGCAAAGGACGGCGGTTATGATCTTATTTTCACAGGCAAAGAAACAATTGATTACAATGGATCTTCCATTGGTGGCATGGTGGCCGAATTATTAGATCTTCCTTTTGTTTCATTAGCTGCTAAATTTGAGGTGGAGGGTAACAAAGCAACCATCACTCGTGAAATAGAAGGCGGTGAAGAAATAAATGAAGTGGAACTGCCGCTTGTAGTGAGTGCACAAAAAGGAATGGCCGAACAACGTATACCCAATATGCGTGGCATTATGGCGGCGCGTACCAAGCCCTTGAAAGTGGTGGAGCCTATCGCGGTAACTGCATTGACCAGTGTTACCAGTTTTGGTTTACCACCTGCAAAAGCCGGCGTTAAATTAGTGGCTGCCGATAACGTGGAAGAACTAGTGAGATTATTACACGAAGAAGCGAAAGCAATTTAAAACCCTGTCCCCTAAAGGAGTGACTTAGGTCGGAGAAATTTTTTGAATAGCTAAGTTCTTTTAATAGATAGTTGATGATTGTGTTCCCAACATTTGTTTTTCATGGCATCTTCGTTGCGTCGCACTCTTCAACGTTCAGTTCTTTACTCATCAATAGATTACTCGCTGCTCTTAGGGCTGTGAATGGCAAGTCTCCCTTTAGGGAGGTTTGGAGGGTTTCAGTTCTTTACTCAACATTTCAACTAATCAACTTATCAACTCTTAAACATGAGTGTATTAATATTCATAGATCAGGCTAAAGGCCATGTAAAAAAATCTTCACTGGAAGCATTAAGCTACGGCGCTAAAATAGCTGATCAGTTAAACACAACTGCCCAGGGAGTAATATTAGGCAGTTCCGCTGAAGACCTTACTGCGTTAGGAAAATATGGTGTCAAAAAAATTCATCATGTAAACAATGAGATACTAAACCAGTTTGATGCACAGCTGTATACCAAAGTAATTGCGCAGGTAGCGGAAGCCAATGCTTCTTCTGTTATTGTTTTTTCAAACAATATGGATGGTAAAGCGATCGCTCCCCGCCTATCAGCCCGCCTGAAAGCAGGGCTGGTATCCGGCGCTGTTGCACTACCCGAAACAAACAATGGATTCATCGTTAAGAAAAATGTTTTTTCAGGCAAAGCCTTTGCCAATATTGCTGTCGATACACAAGTGAAAATTATTTCTCTTAACGCAAACGCCTATAAGATCGTTGAAGGTGAAGGAACAGCGGAAGTAGTTCTTTTTGCTGCAACAGTAGATACACCAAAAATAAAAGTAACCAGTACTACCAAAGCAAGTGGCGAAGTACCATTGACCGAAGCAGAAATTGTTGTAAGTGGCGGACGTGGTTTAAAAGGCCCTGAAAACTGGGGCATGGTTGAAGACCTTGCCAAAGTATTGCATGCTGCCACGGCCTGCAGCCGCCCCGTTGCTGATGCACGCTGGCGTCCGCATAATGAACACGTTGGTCAAACCGGTTTTGCTATAGCTCCTAATTTGTATGTTGCCATTGGTATTTCAGGAGCTATACAACACTTGGCCGGTGTAAACAGAAGTAAAGTAATCGTAGTGATCAATAAAGATCCCGAAGCGCCTTTCTTTAAAGCCGCTGATTATGGTATTGTAGGTGATGCGTTTGAAATAGTGCCGAAGATGACGGAAGCGATTAAAAAAATGAAAGGAGTTGTATAAGGTACGAAATACGAGGTACGAAGTGCTTTAATAGATTTGCTGTTCACAATAAAGCAAAAGCCAAATGATGTAGATTCATTTGGCTTATTTGTTTGAGATGCTTTTCTTCATTATTTATAATAAGTTATTTTCCATTCATAGGGGATCAGATCTGCATCCCTGAAAAAACCCCTGAGTTTTATTAGCCGGCTTTTAGTGTCAAACTCTGAAGTTCCTACAGTTTCTTCATATACATTCCTTAGCCCATTATATACGCTGGCTGTTTTATAAGGGAACTTACTATATTCCATGGGCTCTAAACCACCCAGAAAAAACGATAGTATTCCTGCGATATGATGTTGAGCGAACAAGTCTTCTCCAAAAGGGATGTTGGCAATTCCATTTAATAAAGCCTGGTGTTGATTGTACAACTGGTCACCCTTAGATTCTCTTGTAATAAATTCGCAAGTCGTTTTGGTTTCATTAGTCTTTGCTGCAGTATCAATTTTATTTAAGATCACTTTGCTTATACTTCCATTGGCATCATATATTAAAGAATCCGTAGAAATAATTTGTGTATGCCAATTTCCATTTCCATAAGAATAGTTAAGAGAAGATCCAATACGTTTGCCATCTGTACTAAAAACAGCTTGGGCTTTTGCTGAATCATCAACTGAATTAATAGGTTCTATCCAACTCAACTGGTATTTATCAAGTGACAAAATTGTTTTATTAAATATTATTGATTTGCTATTCCCATTAAAAAATTTAGATGTGATCTTTTGTAATACTTTGTCTGCATCATACTCCAAATCAAGAGATGCTATGTCTTCTTGGTCGGGAACGTATCCATTTGAATATTTATATGAAATATGGGACAGTAACCCCCTTAGATTATAATTAAGCTCTGCAGATGAACCTGCAGGAAATTCGCCGGAAACATTATCCCATGTTAAAATGACCTTTCTGTTAGTAGAATCATACGAATAGTATTCAATAATAGAATCTTCTGCCAACCCTGTGCTTAAATCATATAAGACAAGCCCGATACTTTTTATTAACAACGTCGAATCCTTTACTTCTTCCGGAATAATATCAGGATCGTTAATATCTATTTCTTTCTGACAAGATGCCAATACTAAAATGGCTAATACGGCAGGAACAAAAAACAATTTTTTGAAGGAACTAATTACCATAGGTTAAAGCTTAAATGTTTGCAAAACAAGTTAAAAAAAATGATAATCCCCAGATAAACCCCTTAAAAGGTCTGGTCTGATTTTTTCCCCTCTTTTTTGTTCAAAATCCTTAGTTTCGTGTGATATTTTATGAAGAAGATAGAACTGGAAATAGTGGCCTTATCCCATAGCATTACCCAAACACATTCATATGCCGTTGTGCTTGGGGAAATTAATGGATTGCGCCGTTTGCCGATCGTTATAGGTGGCTTTGAAGCACAAGCTATCGCTGTTGCACTTGAAAAAATGCAACCCAGCCGCCCGTTGACCCACGACCTGGTAAAGAATTTCATGAACGCTTTCGCCATAGATCTGCACGAGATCATTATCTGCGATTTGCAGGAAGGCATTTTCTACTCAAAGCTGGTTTGCTCATCCGAGCATGATACTATTGAAATTGACTCCCGGACTTCCGATGCGCTAGCCCTTGCCGTTCGTTTTGGCTGTCCTATTTATACCTACGAAAATATCCTGGAAAGTGCCGGCATTCTGATGGAAGACACGGGTACGGGCACCGGCAAAAAGAAAAAAGCAAAACAGGAAGTAGTAGTGGAAGATCAGGGGAATGCCAGCAACGAAGATCTTAAAACCCTGACCTTGGAAGAGCTGGACACTTTGCTTGGTGAAGTATTGGAAAGTGAAGACTATATCCGGGCCATTGCTATCAGGGATGAAATAAATACCCGTAAGAAGAATCGCTGATTTAAGGATTTTGTAAGATTTCGCGGATTAGTTTCATATTTGCCGCGATCCTTTTACTTGTATGAATATTAAATCATTCTTTCCGTGAAATCCTTTATTAATCTTTTAATCCGCGATTAATCCGTGATTGTTTTTCCTAACTGTAAGATCAACCTCGGACTTCGTATCCTCCGCAAAAGAGCTGACGGCTATCATGATCTTGAAACAGTTTTTTACCCTCTTCCTTTATATGATGTACTGGAAGTAATACAGGATGCGGGATATGGGATGCGGGATGCGGACAATAATCAAAAAGAAGCTTTCCTTCAATTTTCAAACAGCGGATTTTCATTAAATGGAAACCCTGATGATAATCTTTGCATCAAAGCTTATTACCTGCTTAAAAAGGATTTCCCCCAATTGGCAGGAATACAAATGCATTTGCATAAAGCCATCCCCGCTGGTGCAGGATTAGGTGGCGGCAGCGCTGATGCAGCTTTTACATTAAGATTATTAAACGAAAAATTTAATCTCGATCTTTCAACAGATCAACTTATCAGCTATGCACTGCGACTGGGCAGTGATTGCCCTTTTTTTATTATCAACACTCCTTGCGTTGCTACAGGAAGAGGTGAAATATTGGAACCGATATCAATTGATCTTTCCTCTTATAAATTTATCATCGTTAACCCGGGTATTCATATCAGCACAGCCCATGCTTTTTCAGGGGTCAATCCTGCCCCGCCCACCAAATCAGTAAAGGAAATAATACAACAGCCCATCGAAACATGGAAGAGTGAATTGGTCAATGATTTTGAAAAAACTGTTTTTAGTCTGCATCCCGAAATTGGAGCTATAAAA
>CAMLEX010000126.1 GCA_946479055.1 uncultured Bacteroidota bacterium
ATACCCTGTGGAATCTTTCAGCACATTAGATCCTGTCCATATTATTTCACCCGATGGTAATACCACCTGCAGGTTTAATACATAATCTTTCACTACACCATATTTCACCGCTTTAGGCCCGCCACTGTTTTCTGCTATATTGCCACCAATAAAACAAGAACCTTTGCTGCTGGGATCAGGCGGATAAAACAAACCTTTTTCTTTTACTGCATTCTGCAATACTTCTGTGATCACACCTGGTTCGGTGGTTACCTGCAGGTTCCGTTCATCAATTTGTAAAATAGCGTTCATTCTTTCTGTAGAAAGCAATACGCCTCCTAAATGTGGTAAGGCGCCACCGCTTAAACCTGTGCCGGCCCCACGGGGAGTAACGGGTATTTTATTCTCATTACAGATTTTCATGATAGCACTTACTTCTTCTACTGTCCTTGGCTTGATCACCACTTCAGGAAGATAGCTCAGCGTTTCAGTTTCATCGTGAGAATAGTGCTGAAGTGAGTCTTCATCTACAAAAACATGTGAATCCCCGGTTATCTGTTTAAATAATTCAATATGTTCTGCAGTAAGTGTTGCATTTGCCACAGTCTCTGTCATTTTCCAATTTATATAGCTTACAAAAATCGGAAAAAAAAGAGAGAACCACGATTTTTAGGATTAGAGAAGATTAGTGGGAAAAAGTATAATATTAACTACTGAATAGAAGCATCATCAGGATTCATTTCCTCACAATCCCTAAAAATCACATTAATCGTGGTTCTTTTCTTTAATTTTTAAAAGAAGGACACATCGATTGCTGGCGGTTACCTTTATATCGGTCAAACACTCCCTGTTTGATCAATGAGAACTCAAAAGCGCCACGGGTATTATTGTAATTTTTTAGCGTAGATATTGTAGCATCATATGTAAAAGTGAAAATAAAATCTTTATATCCCAGACCGACCATCGGTATCACTGCATCGCTGCTACGGTAATACAATCCTCCGATCAGTATATTTTCACCATCACCTGATAAGTTGTAATGTGCATTGGCTCCTAATAACCATTCATACGATTTTGCCTGTAATGAAAAATAAGAATTGGGGTTAACGATCCATTGATCATTCAATTTAAAACTACCATTGATAAACGCAGTATGCCGAACGGGGATCCTGTTATCTACCCCTGGTTGCTGATCAAAGAAAGACTCACGGGGACGATTAATATGTGCCGTAGAAAAACCCGCATTGAAATACGTATTATCATCTGGGAAATAAGCATAATTCATACCCGCCTGTATATCCAGGTAATTGATATTATTAGTTGCCAGTGTTACACTGGTAGGAAGATGGCCGTCAAAAAAATGGCCGTCGAATTGATCAGGGAATTTAAGATTAGTAACATTGATTTGTTTATTAGCTAAACCAACATTAAACCCTAAACTCAATAAACTTCCAAGATTAAGCATTTGATGATAAGCTACAGAACCGTAAACTTTGGTGGAAGTAAGGTTGCCGCTACCTGCTACGTCCCTGAGAATAAGTCCACCCACGCCTAACCAGCCATCATTGTTTTCATTTTGCAATATCTGCGCATCTCCAAAAGCACTCATTGTTTTATAAGGCACCGACATAATGGAAGACCATTGGTTCCTGTAATTAACACCTAACCTGTAATCACCTTCGGGCATAAAGCCCGTATTGGCAGGATTGGTAGCCAATGGCGAATTCATGAATTGAGAAAAATGAAGATCCTGGGTAAAGGCACAAGGCACAAGAAACAAGACTGAAAATACAAGACATAAAGCACTAGGTACAAAGTACGATGTACAATAGCTGACTGATCCTATCCTATTATGTTTACGCATATCTCTTTTCCTCCTTTTCTCTTTTTAAGTCTTAGCTCTATCTTATTAACGTTATATCACCCTTCCTGGTTGTTTTTGTGCCATCAAAAAATTCAACATCCAGTGTATAAGCATATACATCCATCGGTTGTACCACTCCTTTTACTCTTCCGTCCCAGCCTTCAAACCGATTGCCCGTTTCAAATACTTTCTGTCCCCACCTGTTCCATATGGCAAAACGCATTTTAGCAATACCAAATCCACGAACAAATATTTTGCTGTTAACATCATTGCTATTAGGTGTAAACGCATTGGGTACATCCAATGCAGGAACCACGATTGTGCTTACCGGCATACATAAGGTATCAGGGCAACCAACAGCATTAAAGGCAACAAGGCAAGCGTTAAAAGTCCCTGTTGAATTATACTGGTGCTCTATTGTAGCACGGGATGTAGTAGCCAATGTGTCTCCATCACCAAATATCCATTTAAAGCTTACCGCATTGGGTGAGGATAAATTGGTGAAAAAATTGGAGGTATTCTCTACAGGTACTGTCGGAGTATAACTGAAATTAGCCGTTGGCCTGTCAGAGACAGTAATTGTCACACTGGTATCGTCTGTCTTATTACACGTATTTGGGTCGTTTGCTACCATCCGGATAGTATATACGCCAGGGTTGGCATAGAAGTGTGTCGGGTTGGAAAGCGTAGAAGTATTATCAGCACCGGATGATGGATCACCAAAATCCCATTGGAAGGTTTGTCCGCCAATTGAAGTGTTGGTAAACACAGCCGTATAGGGAGCGCAAACAGCAGCCGGGGTTTCAAATTTAGCTTCTACATTGGCGGCTACACTTACAAGCGTATCGAGTAGATCAGGATTATTACAATAGGCAGAATCATTCAGCATCAGTTTCACATTGTAAGAACCAACTGCCGGAAAAGTATGCTGCACACTATTTAATCCAGCCACAACCTGGGGGCTTCCATCACCAAAATCCCAAATAAAGGAAGTATCGGTAAATGGCCTTACCGGCAGCGTAGTAGAAAGATTATTAAACTGGTAATCCAAAGCTGTACAGTTGCCTGTTTTTCCAAAACTTAAGTTCAGGGTAGCTCTCAGGTCACCAACTTTTATATTTACATAAGAAGTATCCCGGATATTACAGCTTGCGGGATCAATGGCAATGAGCATAACACGGTAAGTGCCTACATTACTAAAAGTATGTGTTTGTGTATATCCTGTATTAGCAGGCAAAGGCCCCAATTGTGAAGTTCCATCTCCAAAATCCCAGATGTATTCCTGTGCATTCCTGATCAATTCAGTAAACGTAACATCCAGCGGAAAACAACCGGCAGTATCATTGGGCACACCACCTATTGCTGACGAAACCTCGGAACCTACACCCGCCAGGTTAAATGCTATCTTGATCATGCCCAAATTACAATTAGCACTTGCTGGTTTTGCAGTAGCCCAGGCACCAGGAGTAGTGGGGAATACGGCACGTCCTCCACAGTTGGCACAAACGCCCTGGTAGATCACTCCATTTTCATCGAAACGACTGGTTCCACCGTCCACATGATCGGAAAATCCCCCGTTTTGTCCAAAATAACTGGCATACAGAGGACCCGGCCCTGCACCATCACGCCGTAAAACAAAAAAATAAAAATCCCTTCCGTCGGTTGAAGATTGAAGAGCATCGGAAGTAACCGTCATGCCCAATGTTCCAGCATTAGGGTAAGAAGTGCCGGGATCTTCTGTCATTCCACTACCCCATCCCGAAACATATACATTTTCGCATCGATCCACTAAAAAAGCGGTAGGAGAAATATTAGGACGGGACGCTCCTGAGCCAAATGCAGTTGAATATACATAAGCGGAAAGATCAGGTTGAAGTTTGGCGATAAATTGTCTTCCATTGGCCTGACTATAAATACCGGCCGGGCTTATTGGCCAGCTTCCTGTAGTCTGGCCCATAATGTAAGGAAATCCTTTGCGGTCAAATTGGACACCGTATACCTGGTCAATTCCGCTTGTACCTATGAATGCTGACCTGATAACATTGGTACCATTATTATTGATTTGTGCTACAAAACCATCAATACCTCCCCGGGGACCTGGTCCAACAGTCCCAGCCTGGCTGCCTGGAAAAGTACTGCTTTCAGTACCCCCCCCCACATAAATATCACCCGAAGGAGCAAGAGCTAATACATAAGCTGCATCATTTTTATCTCCCCCCAGATAACTACCAAATAAAAAGGCTGAAAGATTTGGCGAAAACTTTAGTAAAACGCCATCCTGTGTACCACCACCAAAATTGGGCTGAAAAGCTCCGGCCGTAGTGGGAAATTTTCCTACGCCATTAGCGCCGGGGGATTGTGTACTTGATGCTACATAAACATTACCTGCTCCATCCAGAATTACTTCGCTTCTTCCATCATCACCATAGTTTTGTTGCAAAGATGAGGTTCCACTTCTTGTTGCATTTATATTTACTCCATCAACTCCTGAACCACCAATTCTTCGCGAACCAATCAGTGCTGTCCCGGCCGCATTAAGTTTTGTAATTACAATATCATAATTGCCACCAGAGCCAATAGGAACTCTACCACCAGGATATGAAGTATCAGAATTTGATCTGCCCGCTAATACAAGGTTGCCTTGCCCATCTACAACAAGGCTATGCGGTTGTTCATTTCCTTTTCCACCAACATAAGTTGCATATAACCTTGAGCCTCCATTCGACGATAATTTAATAATACCAATGTCCATTGGTCGTGGATCATTAAGACCTCCCTGGAAAATTGTTTGAAATGCACCCGGCGATACAGGCCATGAATTACCAGCATACACAACGCCACCTCCATAGAAACTACCATCAGGACCATAAGTAGCCGTATAACCCCAGTTGTCTGCTGTGCTTCCAGCAAAAGAACAAAACATTAATGTTGGATCAATAACCAAAACGGCAGATGGATCATACCCTTTTACATCAAACCTTACTATGTTGTCTTTTACTTTGTATTTGCAGTTTATTTCCGTTCTTTCTTTTCCTTTTGATTGATAAGTATAAGGATAAGATTCTTTCAGTTCGCCAACAGATGTATTAACCAGCAGCTCCTTATTTTTTACCTCAAGCTTGTCTGCCCCATCATATTTCAGAGCTATTTTACTTATATCAGCACCGGGCCTTGCAACAATATCATATTTAAGCATTCCATTGTAAGTGTAGTACCGCACATCTACATTTGGATAAACGTCTTTTAAAGTAATAGCCTGGTATATACGGCATTCACTTGCCCATTGAGAAGGATCATTACCCAAAAAATAATTATTATAAGTAGGAATGACTTTATCGGGAATAATCTGCATTGTTGGTGAAGCTCCAACAAAGTCGATATTATAAGAATGTGACCGGAGAACGAACCTGCTATCTGATCTTGCAGAAATAATAGTACCAGGTGGTCTTTGATTGTTATGCCCATGTGTCATCGATTGCAAAGCAGCATAATCCTGTTGGTTGTGTTGTAAAATTGTAAATCCGTTGGACCGAACAAAAACAGCACCGGCATTTACCTCACCTTTAAACTTTACACGGCTATCCCATTGACCTTTGTTCTCAATAAATTCAATATTATTATAATCCTGTGCAATAGCAGGGGAGATGGAAGCAAGTAATGCTATAAAAAAAATATAGGGCTTAAGGCTTGTCATTCTTTCTATTAAATTAACGCAAATATTCGGTAAACAGTCCGAAAATTTATGTTAAGAAAACTTAATAAGAAGCAGTTACTTATTGGAAATGTTTTTTATTACCGGGTGAAATCTTTTCGTAACAATTCCATGGTAACAATTATCGTAACATTACGATATTTTGCTCCTGGCGAACTTCACCCACCCTCCTCCAACGAGAGGAATCACACAAAGCCTTTTTTTCGAATTCCTATTTGTCTACACGGTTTTTATCAAAACCCATTTCTTTTTATTGGTAATTATTCAGGAAATCTTACTCCATGCCATCTTCCCTTTCTGTTGTTGTAAGAAATTTTTTAATCGCAAATTTTCTGCCGAAATAAGATCCGGGTCGTTCTCAATAGTGGTTGAAACCATTGATTTTGCTACTTCCAATATTGCCCTGTCATGAACAATATTGGCTAATTTAAAATTGAGCATTCCACTTTGCCTGGTTCCTTCAATATCTCCCGGCCCTCTTAACTCCATATCTTTCTCTGCAATTTCAAAGCCATTATTTGTTGCAGTCAAAATCCGGATTCTCTCCCTGGCATCATTTCCTAATTTGGCTCCGGATAAAAGTATACAGTAACTCTTTTCAGCTCCTCTTCCTACCCGTCCACGCAATTGATGCAGTTGTGAAAGCCCGAACTTTTCTGTACTTTCTATAACCATCACACTGGCATTCGGTACATTTACTCCCACTTCTATAACGGTTGTTGATACCATGATTTGCGTATCTCCTTCTACAAACCGTTTCATGTTTAATTCTTTCTGTTCAGCAGGTTGTTTTCCATGCACCATGCTGATCCAGTATTTCGGTTCAGGAAAATATCCTTTTACCGTTTCATATCCTTTCATCAGGTTTTCGTAGTCCAGCTTATCGCTTTCTTCAATCAACGGAAAAATGATGTACACCTGTCTGCCTTTATCAATTTCCGCCCGCAAAAAACTCATCACCCTGCTTCGCTGTGATTCATATCGGTGTACGGTCACAATGGGTTGCCGGCCAGGCGGCAATTCATCAATTACGCTATAATCAAGATCTCCATAAGCCGTCATCGCAAGCGTACGGGGTATTGGTGTGGCCGTCATCACCAGTACATGCGGGGGCACTTCCGCCTTTTCCCAAAGCCTGGCTCTTTGCGCTACACCAAACTTATGTTGTTCATCAACGATCACAATACCGAGTTGTTTAAACTGAACCACCTCTTCAATTACGGCATGCGTACCAATCAGGATTTGTGAGGCCCCTTCTAAAAGTTGATTTAAGATTTTTTTCCGTTCTTTCGTCTTTGTAGAACCCGTTAACAATTCAACAGAAACCGGAAGCCCCTGCACCTGCTCTTTTATCGTTGCAAAATGTTGCTTTGCCAGAATTTCAGTTGGCGCCATCAGGCAAGCCTGGTAGCCATTATCTATTGCTAACAGCATAGTCAGTAAGGCTACCATTGTTTTTCCGCTACCCACATCGCCTTGCAATAAACGATTCATCTGTTTTCCGGTAGCTGTATCAGCTCTTATTTCTTTGATTACCCTTTTTTGCGCCCCGGTTAATTCAAAAGGGAGATATTTTTTGTAAAACGTATTGAACTGCTCACCTACTTTGTCAAAAACAACGCCTTTTGAAAACCTATGACGGGCAGACCGTAATAAATTCATCCGCAACTGCGCCATGAACAATTCTTCAAACTTCAGGCGTTTTACAGCTTCTTCATATTGATTATTGGTTGTTGGAAAATGGATCTGCCGATACGCTTCTATACGACTAACAAGTTTCAACCCGTTTAAAATTTTATCCGGCAGGTTTTCCGGAAGATCTCGTTCGTGAAGCTGATTTAAAAGCACCTGGGTTAATTTAGCAATCTGTCTTCCACCCAATCCTCTTGCTTTCAGTTTTTCAGTGGCTGGATAAACAGGCTCTAAAAAACTTTTCCCTTCTTTTTTTTCCGGTGTCCATAGCTCTATTTCCGGATGAACGATCTGAACAGTGCTTTGAAAAAAACTTAATCTGCCATACACAAGATAAGACTGGCCAGGTTCCAGCATTTTTTGCACCCAGCTTATGCCCTGAAACCAAACCAGCTCCAGGAAACCGGTTTTGTCTTTCAGTTGTGCGACTAATCGTTTTGCTCTTTTATCGCCAACCAGTTCAAGATTCATTAACCTGCCCGCTACCTGTATGTATTCGGTTTGCGGCATAATCTCGCTGATAAAATTAACTTTCGTTTTATCTACATGCCGGAAAGGAAAATGTTCCAGCATATCCTGGAAAGTGAAAATGTTCAACTCTTTTTTCAACAGTTCTGCCCGCTGGGGACCAACACCTTTCAGATATTCAATAGGACTTGCCAATATGGTAGACACGGAGGAAATAGAAATACTTTAGAGCAAAAATAGCTGAAACGGGTTTAGTTAGTTACTGGTTTCTGGTTACTGGTTACCGGTTTCTGGTTAATAAAGAAGAGTTGTCGAGTTTCAGAAACCAACTGGTAACCAGTAACAGGCAACAGGTAACAGAATCTTTTAATAAAAAAAATGACTGCTACACAATAAAAAACAAGTTGTGTTTTTTTAAAATGTATTTTATTTTTGAGCCAGAGAACCAAAGAACCAGGAAAACCAAGTCAATAATGAGAAGCCACACCTACCTATTGCAGGTCAATCTGCATTTTCACGAATATAAGTTTGCGTTATTATGTTTTGTTACTGCTTTTATAGTAACGCTTTTGGCTATTCCGCCTATCATAAGTCTTATCAAACGATACAAGCTGTATGATATGCCAAACAGCAGGAAGGAACACCGGCTTCCTGTGCCTACCATGGGTGGCATTGCTATAGTAGCGGGAATGATAATGTCGCTTGTATTCTGGTTTCCTTTCAACAATGAGCCTGGACAGGTTTGTTTCTTTTTTTCAATAGCCGCTCTTTTTGGACTTGGCATCATGGACGATCTTAAGGATCTGTCAGCAAAATATAAATTTGTTATTCAGATAGCTCTGGCATCATTAATTGCTTTATCCGGTATCCGTATCACTTCTTTTGATGGGCTTTTCGGTATCACTGATCTGCCGTTGTCAGCACAATATAGTTTTACTATCCTGGCTATTGTTGGCATTACGAATGCTTATAATTTAATTGACGGTATTGACGGCCTGGCAGGTGGGCTTGCTTTTATGAGCCTTGTAACGCTTGGTTTGTTTCTCACCATCAGCGGCGATGCTAATACTGCCCTGGTTGCTTTTTCATTAGCAGGTGCTGTGTTTGCTTTTTTATATTTCAATTTCAATCCTGCCAAAATTTTTATGGGTGATACCGGGTCATTGATACTTGGATTTGTTATTGCCGTGCTTTGCATCCGGCTTTTGCAGGTAAATGTATTAATAGCAAACCCTGTCTTAACTCATGCTCCTGTATTTGTATTAGGTGTGGTATTGGTTCCTGTATTTGATACACTCCGGGTATTTGCCATGAGGATATGGAAAGGCGGCTCTCCTTTTGACGCAGATAAAACGCATATTCATCACCTGCTCACTAACCGGGGATTCAGTCATGTATTTGCTGTCAGGGTAATTTACTTTGTACATGCCTTCGTCCTGATAGAAGTTTACCTATTGCAGAATATAAAACAGGAATTAATACTTTTATTTTTAATTGCTTTTATGCTGCTGGTTATTGTTTTCTTAAGAAACATTCATGTTTTCATTCCAAAGCCCGACAAGGATAAAAGTTTTGATAATACAGAAAATCAAATCGTCTGATTTCTGTTCCTCCAGTTATTTTCGATACAAAATGCCATAAAGTTGTTCTTGAGTTTTAAAGGCTCTGTGGAATAAAAGCGCTACAAGATATTTTACAAAAGCTATTTTTCATAGCAAGTCAGATCAAATTATTTTGCAGGCAATACATGGTTATCTCTGCGTTTGTCTTCATGCCCATTTTTACCAATATCCTTGCCCGGTATGTGCTAACGGTAGTAACGCTCAGCGAGAGTTGTTCTGCTATTTCAGAAACCGGCTTACCAGCAGCAATAAGTTTAAAAACATCAAATTCCCGGTCAGAAAGTGATTCATAACCAGTTTTACGTTCTCCGCCCTGCTCAAGATTTTCAGCCATTTTTTCCGCTATGGAGGAAGATATGTACTTACGCCCCTGCAAAACCCGCTCTACTGCTTTTACTAATTCTTCTGGTGCCGTTTCCTTACTTAAATAACCAGAAGCACCGGCCTTTAGTGTCCGGATGGCATATTGATCTTCGGGGTAGCTGCTGAGAATAAGAACAGGCAAATCGGGAAAATTTTGTTTTATATACGACAAGACATCCAGACCACTTCGGCCAGGCATGGACAAATCGGAGATAATGACATCGAATTTACCGGCAATGGCTTTGCTGATCAACCCTTCGGCATCATTTGCTTCTTCAATAATTGCAGAAGGATATCTTTCCA
>CAMLEX010000127.1 GCA_946479055.1 uncultured Bacteroidota bacterium
TGCTCACTTGTATCCGGAAGGCTTTTGACCTTGCAAAAGAAAAGTATAGACTTGAATTAACACTCGCCAATATTCCACAAGACGATCCTGTTGTTTACGAGATGATCTGTCATGCAGATACTATTGGTGTTTTCCAGATTGAAAGTCGTGCACAACAATCTATGTTACCACGATTGAAGCCACGAAGTTTTTATGATTTAGTTATTGAAGTGGCTATTGTCCGGCCAGGTCCTATACAAGGTGATATGGTGCATCCTTATTTACGTCGGCGCAATGGTGAAGAACCGGTGGAATATCCATCAAAAGAATTGGAAGATATATTGGGTCGCACTTTAGGCGTCCCGCTGTTCCAGGAACAGGCGATGAAGATTGCTATCGTGGCTGCCGGTTTTACACCAGCAGAAGCAGATGAATTGCGTCGCAGCATGGCGACATTTAAAGCAAAAGGTTTAGTCACGCAATTCGAAAAAAAATTAATTAAAGGGATGACTGAGCGGGGATATTCATTAGAATATGCCCAACGTGTTTTTAAACAACTGGAAGGTTTTGGTAGTTATGGTTTCCCTGAAAGTCATGCCGCTAGTTTTGCATTGCTGGTATATGTATCGAGTTGGATCAAGTGTTATTATCCTGATGTGTTTGCATGTGCATTGCTCAACAGCATGCCAATGGGATTCTATCAGCCTGCACAAATTGTTATTGATGCAAAGAAGCATGGAGTGGAAGTAAGGGCTGTTGATATCAATTATTCAAACTGGGATAATCATCTGGAAGAAATAGCTGGCAAGTATTGTGCACTCCGGCTTGGTTTCAGACAAGTGAAAGGTTTGCGTGAGGAAGATATGAAAACATTAATAACGGCACGAACAAAAATGTATATAAGCATCAACCAACTCCGCGATACCGGTTTATCGGAAGCAGCGCTGGAGAAATTGGCCGATGCCGATGCATTCAGATCCATTGGTCTTGATCGACGCCAGGCATTGTGGGAAATATCCGCCGCGGCGGATCGTCCGGTTGCACTTTTTTCCGGTCAGCCTTCAGCAGATGCAAAAGAAGAAAATGTATCACTGCCTGAAATGAGTGTCTCTGAACATGTAGTTCATGATTATGCTGCTACCTCACTTTCGTTAAAAGCACATCCTGTTAGTTTTGTCAGGGAAAAATTGAAGCAATTACATATTCTATCAACGAATGAATTGACCACTGCGGTAGATGGTCAGCCAGTAAAAGTCGCCGGCCTTGTTTTGGTAAGACAAAGGCCTGGCACAGCGGGCGGAATTTGCTTCATGACTATTGAAGATGAAACCGGTGTTGCTAACCTTGTCATTTTCCAAAACCTGTTCGAAGAATATCGTAAACCCATTTTACAATCGAAGCTGATCATGGTGGAAGGTAAATTACAAGTCGAGGGAGAAGTGATTCACGTGATTGTAAGCTCGTGTTATGACTTTTCAAAATTGTTGCGAAACCTAATACCATTAAATAATAAAAATCTGCCTGTGTTGGCGTTGGCTTATCCGGATGAAAAATCTATTCTGCCTCGACAGAATAAGAGAGCACAGGTGAATGAGAATGCGCAGGAGAAGCTTTTTCCAGAAGCCAGAAATTTTAAATAAGAAGTACTGGAAGTTTATTTTCATAGCTATCGAAAACAGTTAGAGGCCACTCATTTTTTTTAGCTAAGACTGCATCCTTCTGTACAGCGGCCTTTTTTGAATTCTTCTTTTATTTAAAATGCCATTGTTTTTTTAATGGATGCCAATTCTTTTTCGTTTAGCAATATTCGAGTATAAGTACTTAGAAATTTTCCGTAAACGGAATTCTACAAGCAAGGTCTTGAAATGATTACTTCAGATAGGTACGATGGTCTATTTTTTTGGGCTCCCGATGTTTGTTTCTTTGTTATATCAGAACGGTGTTAAAAAATCCATATCCTAAGTAAACCTGATCCGATCCTTTGAAATGTTTTTAATCCGTACCCTTATGAAACCAAATCCGATCCATTGAAAAAGTTTTTGATCCGTACTCTAATGAAAACCAAATCCAATCCTTGAAAAAGTTTAATCCGTACCCGACCAAACCCAATTCTAACTCTTAATCGTTTTTACGAAAACCATGTTAGCCATCACAAGGCCGGAAAGTTCTCATCGATCTTCCGGCCTTCATCATTTAATGGATTGTCCGATCAATACCTTTCCGCCAGGAGCAACCACCAACAAAGTATTTTTATCAAAACCAAACCAACATTCATATACCAAATGAAAGAAATAAAATAGGCCTTCACACAAGGCCTTCACTTTCTTTACGAACACACGCCAGGGCTGAGAAGCGAAATCCTATCAATTCATGCTCCTTATTACTCAATTCATGAAAGATAATTAGCAGAGCATCGTTTTAATCAAATGACGATAGCTCTACTTGTTTATCTTCATCCGGCCATGTCTTCAATTATTAACTGTCAGGGATTTGAACAGCAACCAATACATACCGACAGCTCGTTTTAAAAATGTAATCCACTCCATCTGGCAGATTGAGGGGTTCACTCCCTTTCATCATGAACACATCATACCGAAAGGCATTGTCGAAATCATCTTTAATTTTAGCGATGGCTCTCCTATACTTTCCCGGGTGGGCGACAAACAATATCATTTATCCAATTGTTTTATAAACGGTTTCAACACAGCACCTGTGCAACTTCAGCTTCCTGAACAACAAAAGTTTTTTGGGATCCAGTTTCAACCTCTGGCCGTGAAGAAAATTTTTGGAATACCTGCTTGCGAGTTTTCAGATAGGGTGGTTGACCTGGTGCTACTTGATACAAGCTTCCACTCACTTTGGCATCAATTGGCTGAACAAAATACTTTTGAAAGGAGGGTCTCCGTTTTTTCCGGGTGGTTGGAAACTAAACTTCCGGATTTGCAGCCGCAGGAAAAAATGATAAATAGTTTCTTATCCGGCATTGATCAGCATGATCTGTCGGTGAAAGAACTTGCCCATTCACTATGTTATTCGCCAAGACAGTTATCAAGGAAGATGTCTGAAGCAACGGGACTGAATACCGAGGAAATGCTGCTCTATAAAAAATATCTTCATGCCGTGCATCTGATTCATCATACTGACCTGTCGCTGACCCAAATTGCTTATCAAAGTCATTTTTCAGATCAATCGCATTTTATCAAATCGTTTAAGACTTACACCAACATGACGCCCGGAGAATACAAAAAAAGTAAGGGCTATGTGAAAGGACATATCTATGAGAATGTCCGTTAAATACAATTTTCTGCATAGCGTGGAAGCCATCTTTGCAGAAAAAAATCATGAAAAAAATTATTTTGTTCGCATCAATCAGTGTTGCCAGCGGCTTGCTGTTTACCAACTTGTTCACCTCTTTAGTGGATGCCCAATCATGGGGATATGATATCCCTAATTCTATTGCCGCGGCAAGGGAATATTATAAAGTAGTGAATCCCGGGGTTTTCTTTCGGTTATTTTCTCCCATCAACCAGGCGCTGGGACTAATCGTGCTGGTACTGTTCTGGAAAGCTTCTCCTTCCGTTCGTCTCAGCTTGGGCATTGCTCTTGTTTGTTACCTTACCGCGGAAGCAATGACCTTTGCCTATTTTTTTCCACGGAACGATATTATGTTCAAGGATGCACCATTGACCGATATTGATCTGCTTAAAAAAACATGGTTAGAATGGAATAGCATGAACTGGGTACGTACAGTCATCCTCCTGGTCGGAGTAATTTTCTCTATCCTGTCGTTGCATAAGATTTATTCATTGGTGGGCGAAAGGAAAAAATCACCGGTCACAAAAAAACATCCATTAAGTAACAAAGTAACTGTTGGCTGAGATAAAACAATAACCGCTATTTATTTTCAATCAAAAATCAAAAACTTATCGAAATGAAAATCACTTATCCTCACGTAATTGAAAATTGCATGGGTGAAAAAATAATATTTAAAGAACTGCAAAAAGAACCCGATGGTGACAGGCTGGTAGGTGAAAACTATGTTGCCCCCGGCCAGGGCCCGCTGATGCATACTCATTGGTTGCAGGATGAATCATTAACTGTTGTAAAAGGAAAGATCGGATACCAGGTGCAGGGTCAGCCTGCACAATATGCCAATGAAGGTGAAACGGTATTATTCAAACGGGGCGTGCCACATCGTTTCTGGAATGCGGGGCAGGAAGTGTTGCATTGCAAAGCCTGGATAAAACCTGCTAATACGATTGTTTTCTTTTTAAGTTCCATTTTCGCTGCACAGAATAAGTCGGGCAAGGCACAGCCCGAATTGTTTGACGCCGCTTACCTGCTTAAGCGTTATTCGTCGGAGTATGATCTGGCGGAGCTTCCCCGATTTGTCAAAAAGGTCATTATTCCTGTTGTCTATTATACAGGAAAGATTTTGGGAAGGTATAAGCATTTCAAAAATGCACCGGAGCCGGTAAAAGGATAATAAAATATTAGCAAAGATTCCTGCAGCAACCGCACTGATTATAGGCGGTTTTTTTATGACGTGAATTGGCGAAAACGGGCACATGGCTTATACAACCAGGATGCTGTTGATTATTTGCGTCGTGAATAAGTCATGGTCTGAAAGAATCCCAAAGAGGCAATACAATTTTCACAATAACTATTTTTCATCAAATTCAATTGCACGTTTCCCTAATGCGGTATATTCTTTTTCATACAGCAATGATCGGTTCTTTTGCAAAGGATGGAACTATCATCCTGATATGCGTTACAGCATCCGCAAACAACATAACCGTCATCAGTTTATAAAAACGTTTTTCCTGCAGTCACAAAATATACCTTTAAAAAAACCGTAGAACTACCTATCCTTTTCACTTTCAAACCACCTTACCTTTCAGTGCAATTAAGACGATGTCTTAAACCTTAACCCAATCATTAAACTTTTTCTTATGGACTTTCAACATTTTAAATCCGAGGCATTCCGCCTGGACAACCTCGAAAGAAAATTCTCCTTTTGGGATTGGCTGTACACCTATCTCGTGCTTCCTTTTAACATGCAGGCGCAGACGCAATCCAATTGGTGCTGGGCGGCAACATCGGTAAGCGTCTCAAAATTTTATTCGTTCCTCAGCCCATGGACCCAATGTAAAGTGGCAAGCTCGGAATTGGGACAAACCTGCTGTACCAGCCCGGTGCCCGGACCATGTAATGTTCCCTGGTACCTGGACAAAGCGCTGACAAGAACCAATAACTTTGTAAGTATTCAAAGCGGTACTATCACCTGGCAGAAGGTCAAAGAGGAATTGGAAAAGGGTCTGATAGTGGGAACACGTATAGGCTGGAGCGGCGGGGGTGGCCATTTCATGGGCATTCATGGCGTGTCAAGAATCGGGTTGACTCAGTACCTGCATATTGATGACCCGATCTATGGAAAGAGCGTACTTACTTACAACCAATTTGCAACCAATTACCAGGGTAGTGGTAGCTGGACGCATACCTATTTTACTAAAAAATATTTTTATTTTATGTGGTTCAAAGATTACATTTTCAAACAAGACCTTCTGAGACCTATTCCTGAAATCAGACCGCTGATCAATGTATATGACAAAGCTGTCAACATAAATGAAGATGCGCCCCAGGGTAAATACAGTATCCCCCATCCCTCTTATGTAATTGGTCTTAATGAAATCAATGATCAATTCAGGTTGCCCGCCAATCCCCGATCAATAAGAGTTATAGAAGTGTTGGAGGAAAACCCTGTTGCACTTTATGAAGTAGGTCTCAACGAGCAAAGTCCTGAACTGGTGCAAATGCAAGTAAGCCCTTCTTACTTCAGCCAGCTCAATGAAGGACTCGGCAGGCTTAAATCATTTGCGGAAAGAAATAAAGAGCTCGGCGAGATAAGATCAATAAAAGTACCGGCTCTCAATCTCGAAGCCTTCTGGCTGCACTATGATGGTGAAGAGAAAGATATGATAGTGCCGGTAAAGAGGTTTGAAAACGAAACATCTATTGATTGGAACAAGGCCTATGATGAACATGAATTTGCCAGATTATTGCAGGAACTGTCGCGGAGAATTGATGTCAATGATGATCTTCTTGGGGCTTAAGCATTCCTTTACCTTTTCCAGGTACCGGAGCGTATGTCTTTTATCTGATAGCCATCTTAGCCAGGTGGCTATCAGCTTTTATTAGTATGCTTTGGCTTGTTTAGTTTTTTTAACACAGGCCAACCATGACGACAAAGGCTTTACCGCTTATGCTAACCTTATTGCTGATTACCCGCAAAAATCATAAGGCAACTCAGTCAACCAAAAAATTATCAGCATGAAAAAATTCGTCTTATGCCTTTTATTGAACCTGGCGTGCATAATTTTTATATATGGCCAAAATGATGAGCCTTCTGAACGTCAGCGTAGAGCGATTAATTTCTTAATTGATCAATATTCGGAAGCCAGGGAAAAAAGAGATACGGTATTACTGAAAACCATCTTAACAACAAATGTGGATCAATTGGTTTCTACCGGCGAATGGAGAAACGGTATCGGTGATGCAGTGAGTGGTATGCTGAAAAGCTCCACCAATAGCCCGGGAACAAGGACGCTTCAGGTTGATAAGCTACGAATGCTCAACGCAACGACTGCCATCGTTGATTGCAAATACGAAATACAAAATACAGACAGCACCAGGCGACGAATGTGGAGTGTGTTCATCGTTGTGGTTGAAAACGAAGCATGGAAAATCAGTGCTATCAGAAATATGTTGCCATCGAGCCAATAACGATAAAAGCCGGACAAAAGAATCTGCATTTTCTATAGAAGTCAATAGATACAAAGGCGGAAAACTCCTACAACATGGCGATCTCTATGGTACGATGCGGTAAATACTTCCCGCTGTTGGGCAATCCCGCCCCGCCCGCCAATTACTATGCTTGCATATATTTCATTTAGCCGCAATTCAATGCTGGCATAGTTGTAGCATCTACGATACCAGCAATTATTATTTACACAAAAACCATTTTATATGAAATTTCAACACTTTATTGTGGCCGCGATGGTATTGACAATCGGAGCTTGCAAGACGCCCTACAAGGCAACTGACAAACCGAGGGCTCCAACAGATAGCACCACTTCGGCAAAGGATACGTCCTCGGCCGCAATGAATAAAATGCCCGTATCACCTGATTCTACCAATATTCCCAAAATGGATTCAGCCAGCCAGGTATTGCAGGATTCAGTAAAGATCTCATCAAAGACCGATTCAATACAGGCGAAACCGGTTACTGATTCAGCGTTGAACAAACCGGCATTGGATTCAACCGCAATGCGGGCTGCTACTGATTCTATGAAGACGACACCTGCTATCGATAGTTCTGCAAAAAGCACCGAGGCTCCTGCCGCCGTTGAAGCCGTGTTCACCAAACAATATCCCGGCGCTACCAACGTGGTGTGGTCCACGTATGATTCGTTGGCGGCTATTCCTATTGATATGAGGTTGACCGGTTGGAAAAAAATGGATGCAGAAGATTATATGGTGAAGTTTGACTTGAAGAATGAACCTTATTATGCGTGGTACGACAGTAATGGCAAGTGGATAGGGTCCGCCTCTCCATTGACAGACTTTACGAAATTGCCCGCAGCGGTAAACACAGCCGTGAACAATGCCATCAAAACCCGCTACACTGAGTATAACATTTCACAGGTGAACCGTGAGTTTCAAACTGGTAAAAAGTCTTATGAAGTGGAACTGACCAAGGGTGATGACAAGGTAAGAATGCTGGTCAGCTCAGCCGGCAAGATCACACAGATCTTCAAATATGCCGCGGAGAAAAAGTAATTAGCTGAGCCTATCCATTTGATCCCTGATAAAATTTTTTTGGGAAGTCGGATGCGTCGTTGAATGAATATCGTTCAAGCCGCATCCGCTTTTTTGTTTGACGGGCTGGATTGGGTTTAACCTGGGGATTTGCTGAAAACTAAGTCTAACCATCGCTGTGTTACCAACTGGTTTCTAACGGCGAATAGGAAACGGTATCGGCACTGAACGCAATCTGATTTAATAATCATAGGATTAATTAAGTCATAATTTCTTATGGGTGCGGTTGACTGGTTACGCACATTATGGCTTGAAGGCATAATGTTTGGGGAAATAAAAGCGGCTGTTATGTTTTCTGCTTTTATAGATGAAACCCAATTTCATTCATTCTAAAATAAAATCAAATGGAAACAAAAACAAAGAGGCGTGACGATACTGCTGTTCAAAATGATATTGTAATACTCCGGGTTTTTAAATTGCCGGCCAGTAAAGTATGGAAGTCCTTGACAGAACCTGAATATTTTAAAAAATGGTGGGGACCCGAAGGTTTTACCTGTCCATCCAGCTCCATGGAAGCGAGGAAGGGCGGTAAGTATTTGAATTGTATGCGGGGGCCCGACGGAAAAGAATATTGGTCTACAGGTGTGGTCATGGAAATTATTCCGGAGAAAAAACTGGTTATTACGGATAGTTTCTCCGACGCCAAAGGAAATATCACATCTGCCTCCGAACAGGGCATGCCCGGAGAATGGCCCATGGAATTGTTGATCACTTTTGAGCTGGAAGAAGCTGATGGTGCAACAAAATTAAAGTTGACGCATGAAGGTGTGCCGGCAGAAATGCATGATGAATGTGTAAAAGGATGGAATGAGTCACTGGATAAGCTGGAAAAAAAAATTGAATAATATTGATCGGCGAAATCTCAACGCCAGGGATCGTGTCTTCACCATAGTCGTTAACTTAAGGAAATATTTGATTGAGTTTGAGGGAATATAAAATGCTCCCTGCGGAGTGGTTTATTTTCTCCCCATATATAGAAAAGGATTCTGGCTCCAGTTACGGCTTGTGACTTTTTACCTCCGCAGATGTTTTTTCTTTTATGTTCTTTTGGCTTGAACCAAAAGAACCAAAAGTTCAAGGCAAACACCGACGCTCCGCGGGTTTTGCCGGGCCAGCGCACAGGAAGACTCTAATAATTTATATTTCGTTTTTTATCCGGAGTGGAAGGACGAAGACTCCGCTGCGTAATTTGCGGAGCAACGGTAGGCGCTGATTTTTCGCTGATAGTGTTTATAGGAATACGAGGTGGAGAGGAAGCGAAAAAGGGGCGCTGGAAATTTTCCTTAAGTGCAAGGGGCCTTATGTTAACGGTGATTACATGCACCTTTGAGAGAAGAAATCTACAACGGCGGAAGGGCACCAACTAAGCGTAAAATTGACTTAGCTGATTACTAGGGATTGATCATAATATGCGCCCCGTGTGTTCCGGCATCCATGATCCATGGCATGCCGTCGGCGTCTGGTTTTTCCGGCAAACCTGTACTTGCTGCAGTTGCATATGGAATATAAATTACATAACGTAAGTAACCATTCTTCACTTCGCCGGTTGCAGGATCAAAATCTTTATCTTTTGCGGAATAAACATACAATGTTGCAGGTTGTTTGGGCATTTGCAGGGTGCCTGCCATTACTTCTTTCTCCCGTTCATCAAATAACTGTTGATGTTTAATGCCCTGCTTTCTCAGTTCACGTCCTCTTTGCATAAAGGGTTCCAGTTCCCTGACATAACACGCCACAGAAAATTCGGGTGTTTTAGGATCGTCTGCAAGACAAATCAATTCATTCGTGCCTTTTCTTAAAAGGATGAGCTGTGTATCGGCAGAATAGCCATAAACTGTGCAACTATCTCTCTTTTCCTGGGGAGCAGCTAATAATGCAGATTTTATTTGAACGGCTGCTGAAGGCAAATCATTTTTAGAAGAGGATGTCTCTTTTTTTGAATTACATCCGTAGCAAACACCAATCACTGTCAGCAACAAAAGAATAATTTTCATGTGAAGTCTTTAAGTTGACTAAAAATAAAAAGAATAAGGTCTCTTAAAGTTAGTAATTTATTATTCCACGCTAAAGATCGGAAGAGCGTCGTGTAGGGAAAGAGTGTAGATCTCGGTGGTCG
>CAMLEX010000128.1 GCA_946479055.1 uncultured Bacteroidota bacterium
GTATTCTCCGACCGGTCTTCAGCCGATGAGAAAAATGTTTTTGCCATTGCCGGCTGTATTGTGTTTCCATTTCAATTCTTGAAATATAGCCTTGCAAAAAAAGATGAATCTGCTCACCAGCCAGTTTACTGCTATGCAGGGCCATACTCATGCCATTACCACACAAAGGCGTGATCATTCCTGCAGCGTCGCCAAGCATCAATACATGGTTTTCCACCTGTGTTTTTCTGTCAAAACTTATTTTGGATATTGTAACCGGAGCTTCATTCAGGAGTTTACTTTCGGCAAATATTTTTTTAAGATGCGGGTTTTTTGATAAAATAGATTGTTCCATTTCATTAATGCCTTTGCTTTTCCTAAGATTGCGGGCCGTAGTCAAATAACACAAATTATATTTATCGCTTTCAATCTTTACAATGCCACAATAGCCATTGTCGAAAATGTGTAGTGCAATTGTATCAGCAGGAAAATCGGTTTTGATATGGTACTTGACTCCAATGTAATTATTGAGTTTGTTTTTTGCCACCGTTGTAAAAGTCCTTTTCCATTTAATATCAATATTGCTTCGCTTGCCATAGCTGCCACAAACAACCTTAGCGGTATAGCTCTGCTTTGCCGTGTCAATGCTGAATAAGGACTGGGAAAATATAATATCATTCACCTTGGTATTTTCCTGGATGATAGCACCGGCTTCCCTTGCAATGTGAGCCAATGCAAAATCTAACAGGTAGCGACTGATACCAAATCCGCCCAATGGCAACTTTTGTTGCAAAAGTTTTCCATTGGTAGTTGATACCTGTAACCGGGTGATAATGGGTAAATTCAGTTTTTCCAGATCAAGGCCCAGGCTGTTCAGAAAATCCCAGGATTCCAGGCTTATATATTCGCCACATACTTTATGAAATGGATACTGTTCCTTTTCCAATACAATGACACGATGGCCCTTTCTTGCTAACTGTATGGATAGAGCAAGGCCTGCTAATCCCCCGCCAACAATAGCTATATCATATTCTTCTTTCTCACGGCGAGAGAGTTCAGAAAAACGAGGTTGCGTAGTATGTATATTTTCAGGAATAATATTATTTTTTGAAAATTACCAGGAAACGAAAAGCCCATCGCCAGTTTATAGTGTATTGTTTTATTCCCGCCTGTTGAAAGAGTTGATTCCAGTCTTCTGTTGTAAAACTTCTTGCTACGGATAAACAAGCATCATTTTTTACAAGATAAGATTTGCTGAAAAATTTTGTGATGTATTTTATCAGGTAATAGGCCAGCCAATGCCGGTGCAGATCATTAATAAAAAAACCTTTCCAGCTGTTTTGTTGTTGCCATTTCAGCATTGCTACTAATTCTTCATTCGTAAAATGATGACAGAACAACGAAGAAAAAATAATGTCGGGACGGTCATTTTCAAAATTAACAAGGGCATAATCACTACATATCCATTGACAAGGGAGTTGAGTATATTGTTGTTTGGCGAAGGCAATACATTCCGGGTTTATATCAATGCCGATAAAAGTGGCCGGGATATTTTTTTTTAAACAATACTTGTAAATAGCAAAAAGATTATCACCTCCGCCGCAACCTATTTCACAAATACTTACTTTTTCTTTATCCTTTATCAATTGACGGACTCCACTTATGGTAATGGCATGTCCGCCTAAACGGGTGTTAACGATATTTAATTCTTTCAAGGTTTGAGCCATTGCTTCAAACGGGATATCATTTCCATCCATTAGTTCTTTCTGGTGACTGCGGTGACGGAGATTGATCATGCAGATAAAATAAAGGTTTCCATTGTAATGCCCGGACCAAAAGCGGCGCCAAAAATCTTATTAGAGCCATTGTTGCTTAGCTCTTTCATTATTTTTTCAAGCACAAATAAAACGGTTGGCGAAGACATATTCCCATATTCTTTTAATACGGCATAACTGGCATCTAATTGACCATTTGTAAAACCAAGGCTTTTGTGCACTGATTCCAATATTTTTTTTCCGCCGGGATGAATACACCAATGGGTGATATTTTCCTTATCCAGTTTGGCTGCCGATAAAGCATCAGTTACCAATCCTTCAAAATCTTTTTCGATCAGATCGGCTACATAGCTGCTTAAGGTCATCAAAAAACCTTTTGACGAAAGTTCCCAGGCCATAGCTTTTTTTCCTTTCATTACTATGGTGGAATAAAAATGGTTGATCGTAAGGCCCTCTTGTTCGTCATCGCCTGTTACCAATACTGCTGCAGCGCCGTCTGAAAATAACATGCTGCTGGTGATATTATCAAGTGTATGTTCTTTTTGAAAATGGAGGGTACATAATTCAGTACATACTATTAATACATTCGATTTCTTATCAGCTTTGCAAAAAGCATCTGCCATTTTTAAAGCATGTACGGCGGCATAACAACCCATAAAATTGACAGAAGTATGGAATACAGTAACAGGCAGATCTAATAATTCCAGTAATTCAAGATCAAGGCCAGGGGCACTCATACCCGTACAACTTACAGTAATAAGATGTGTGATAGTATTACCGGGAAATTTTTCCAGGCATTTATTGATAGCTTGCAATGAAAGGGGAGCTGCATATTGCTGGTACCATTGCAACCGCTGTTCCAGTTTCGGAAATGGCTCCAGGTTTTCCGTTGGTGGATAAAACTGCCAGGATGCTGCAGGTAAACTATAATCAGGTACAACGGAATAGCGTGTCTCTATGCCACCCTGCCGGTATAGAAATTTTAATTTCCGGTGATCGTTTTCATTTAAGGCATAAACACGTTGCATAAAACCAAGAATATCTTCCTGGTTATGCTGATGGGCCGGTACGGCTGTGCCTATAGATACTATTTTACTCAAAGTATTTCCAGATTAATAATATAATGAAAGCCATATTGGTACAAACCGCTGCCACCCAGTTCATCTTCATGGTATTTTTAAAATTGGCTTCGCTGCTATTTTTTCGGACAGCTGAAGACCATTTAATAAAATAAACGATGACGGGTAAAAAAAAGATGCTTACCAGCAATAATTTGTCGCCTTCTTTCTTAGGGATAAAGAATTGTGCCATGAATAGCCATGCAAAAAAATAAACGATGGCACAAAAAATAAAAGTGCCGTTGTATCCCAGTTTATAGCTGATAGTAACCACTCCATCCTCCAGGTCCTGTTTGTGTTGGTAAATTTGGGTAAGAGGATAAAACCCACCAATTAATAAAGCACAAATAATCATTCCCTGCCAGGGAACCCAAAGCGTATTTTCAGCATTACTGCCGTAATACACTAACCAGAAAGTTAATGCTCCCTGGAAAATAATAACGGTCAGGTAACCTATGACCGGAAATTTTTTTAACCGGATACCCCGGTAACTGTAGGCTTTGGAAGCCCCAATGTAAAGTGGCATTATCAAACCAAAGATGGGATCAACGATGAAACCCAGCAAAATGGCCGTTATGTCTAATACTATGGTTGTTAAATAAAGTTGTCGTGATGGAAGCGGAGGTTTTTCAAGACCGCCGATACTTTTTGTATCCCTGTCCATATAACTATTATAGCCATTGCTGGCCGGGTAAATAAGAAAGTGTAGTATAAAAAAGACCAGGACCGCTTTGTTCCAGTTAACATAAGGAACCTGCGACAATGCAAAAAAATAGAGCGGTGAGAGAAATACCGAAAAGGGTAAACGTAGCAATTTGATGGTAGAAGCCGAAAGCATCCCGAATTATTTGTTCTAAGTTAAGACGACCCGGACTTGTAGCTGGAATTATTAATAGGGGATGCCTGAAAATTTATAAAGCAGCCTGGAAAAAACAGTTTTGGACTAACCAGGCTGGCAACATTATTGGAATAGATCAAGTCAATGGTAAATAAATCAATCTATATGAAAAAGTTTTCATGGGCAATAATAGCCTCCCTGTTCATAGCCGCCTGTAATAATACTGCGGATAGCGATAAAGACAACCCTATTGATACGGATAGTTTTAATACCGATCCCAAAAGGGATTTGGATAATAGGAATACTACGATCTATGATAGTGCCGGCCGGTCGGGAAATGATACCGGTTCATATGAACGTATGCCGGGTAAAATAAATGATAGTACTCCCCGGTAAATTATTTATTCAACGCATATCCAAAAACCGGGGTAATTATTCGTTGTAACACTATGCGATGTCAGAAGCGGCCGTATAAAAATATTCTCCCCAATCAATTTTGCAAATCTCAAAGAGCAGGCCTGTATTTTGACGGGAAGATCTAGGGAAAATCAATAATTGGGATGGAGCCGTCGCAGTGAAGAAATATCGGGCAGATTATGTCCCTTGTACCAGGTTCCCGAACCTGGCTTCAGTATTTTCAAAAAACCTTTTTGCCAGGCAAGAGGTCACAGTACGATTATTTATTCTACTCCTTTGATGGCAACAAAATAAAATGGGAATGCATCCTTGTTTGGCGAAAACAATATTTTACCTTTCCTTATCATTAAACCTTTAAACGTTGTGTGAATGCCCAAAACGGTCTTTTTCAGTTTCCTGCTATTTATAACTCTGGCAACTACTGCACAACAACAACTAATAACTGCCAATCAACAGATCTTTACGGTAGAAGACGGTTTGCCCCAAAGCTTTGTTACCGGTATTTTACAAGATAAGAATGGCTTTATCTGGATCAGCACTTCAGATGGCCTGGCCAGGTATGATGGCCGTTCTTTCAGAGTATTTTATAAAAAAAGAAATGACCCATCCAGCTTTCGTTCCAACGTGATCGGAAGGATGATAAAAAATGGTAACGATCATTTTATACTTGTTTTTGAAGGTGGTGAGGTGGCCGATTTTGATCCGGTAACATTTAAAATAAAAAATATCGCCACCAGGGCTCAATTAAAGGAAACCGTACTTCCTCTTTTTGCCAATACTGTGTACAAAAACAATTTTACTAATTTCTTTTTTTACAATGGCATTGGGAAAGGCATAAAATGGATAGACCCGGTTACAGGCATTATAAGTTATGCAGGCAGGGCCAATGGTAAATTAAAAAGCGATACTATTAGCGGCCTTGTACAGGATTCAGCAGGAACACTTTTCGTACTTACACCGGAAGGAGTAGATCTTTCAAAAAATGAAGGGAAAACTTTTGAGCATATCCCCTTTAAAATACCGGATGAAGCAACCGGTGGCTACTTCAGGGATATTTTAGTAATGCCCGACAAATCTCTTGTTAAGATGAACGACAACAAACTTTTTTTCATTGATCCATTTATGAAAAAAAGTTCGGTCATTACCCTTCCACGGGGTAATAAATCAATAAGAGTGGCTAACATTATGAATCTCGATTCGGAAGGCAGACTTTATGTTGAAATGGAAGGACGTATTTTCAGACTGGAGAAAAACGGCGCATTAAAAGTATTATGGGAAAATACTATTAATCCAAACTTGCGGATCACTTCCTGTTTTATAGACAAGAGCGATGTACTTTGGGTAAGCGTGGATGCCCAGGGCCTGGTAAAGGTAAATCTTCGTACCGCTCCTTTCCAATCCTATAAATACAACAACGGTTTTTTTGCGGATGTATATGAGCAGGCTGGTATTCCTAAAACCAAATTGCCAAAGGCATGGTTAATAGACCAGGGCGTGGCTTATTATTATTATCATGCTTACGCAAAAGACTCTACCTTATTTTTATATCATACTACCGTAGAAAATATCAAAACAGATATTGCTTATTGGAAAGGCCAAACATTTACGCCACTTCCTTTTCCTGCAAATAAAAAATCTATCTCACGAGGAATAGTAACTGACAACAAAGGCGAAGTATGGGCTGCAGATATGCAGAACAAAGGGCTTTGGTTTTGGAAAAACAAGGGATCTAATCCGCAGTTTTTTTTATTTGATACCAGCAAAGACTACACGGTCAATAACACAGAAATTGCTGATATGGAATTGCTGGATGACGAGGTATGGATCAGCACCCATGGCAAAGGGTTATTCCTGTTTAAAAAAGGAATAATGCAAAAAGATTTTAAAAACAGGTATGATGCTGCGCTTTTGCCAAACAATCTTACCGATATATGTGCCGACCCTGGCAATAATGATCAGTTGTGGATTGGTTCCCGTGGTGAGGGGCTTATTTTATTCAACAAAAAAAACGGTCTTAAAAGAATATTTACTACCGGTGAGGGGCTGCCCAATAATACCATTTATTGTATCGCAGCTGATCAGTCGGGTATTCTTTGGTTAAGTACCAACAAAGGTATTTGTCGGTTTGATCCTAAAAATTTCAGCAGTACTTCTTATGTGAAATCGGATGGGCTTGCTGGCAATGAATTTAACAGGTATCACAAATTTGTTTTTTTAGATGGCCGGATAGCTTTTGGAGGATTGGACGGGTATTCGATTTTTAACCCCAATGATTTTACAGGCAAAAAAAACAGTTTGCCTATTACCATGCAGATAACCCGTATTTATATTAATAATAAAGAACAGGATTTTATTGATTCCACCAGCCTGGTACGACAACCATTCAGTGAATTGAAAGAATTGAAACTGCCTTACAATAAAAATTATTTGTCGGTAGAATTTGCCGCTCTGCAATTTAATGAGCCATTAAAAATACGATACCGGTATATGCTGAAAGGAGCGGATAAAACCTGGAGAGAATCAGGTTTTAATAATGTGGCAAGCTATACCCAGCTCAGGCCGGGCAGCTATACATTGCTCATGAATGCCAGCTCACTGGATGGCGTTTGGAGCGATTTCGTGCTGGAACTGCCTGTGATTATTTATCCTCCTTTTTGGGCTACCTGGTGGGCCTGGCTTATTTATCTATTGATAGCTGCAGCCATTATCCGCTATTATTTTATTTACCAGAAAAAAAGATTAAAGGAACAGCAGCAACTGGTCTTTGAACATAAAGAAGCGGAACGGTTAAAAGAAATGGATGAGGTAAAGGACCGGTTCTTTTCAAATATTACTCACGAATTCAGAACGCCGCTTACATTGATATTAACGCCCTTAGAAAAATTGCAGCAGGATGATTCATTGCCCGAAAAAGCCGCTTCAATAATAAATACCATTTACCGCAATACCAGGCAGCTGCTCAGGCTTATTAATGAGTTCCTCGATTTTTCAAAACTGAATAAGGGACAAATGAAACTAAACCTCAGCAATGGGGACTTGGCATTTTTTGTAGCGGATACGGTAAAACAGTTTGAATCAAAGGCCGAAGAAAAAAATATTCGTTTTTCGTTTTTATCGGAGGGGATAGAAGGGTTGTATCTTTTTGATGAGGACAAATGGGAAAAAATAATCTTCAACCTGGTGAGCAATGCGTTAAAGTTTACGGAAGGTGGATCGATAACCGTATCTCTCGTAAAAAAATCAAATGAACATGTTCAATTAACCGTAACAGACACCGGAATCGGTATTCCGGCCGATCAGTTGCCAAAAATATTCGAAAGATTTTACCAGGTTGATGCGTCTGCCACCCGGCATTATGGTGGTACGGGAATAGGCCTAGCTTTGGTAAAAGAGCTTACTGAATTGATGAAGGGGGAAATAAAAGCCGAAAGTTCACCCGGCAAAGGCACCACTTTCATCCTAACCATACCTGTAACCTCCCTGCAGCCCCTGGCAAAGGTTACAAACGGGATATTACCAATAAATCCGAAGAACAATGGCAGAGTCACTTTACCGAAACCCGTTTTGAGTGAAAACAATAATGAAAAGCCTTTGATCCTGGTAGTAGAAGACAATATGGAACTTCAATCGTTCCTGGTCGAAAGCCTTTCGGGCCAATGGCGGATGATAGCTGCTTCCGACGGTTTACAAGCCTGGGAAATGATTATGGCGGAAATGCCTGACGCCGTAGTCAGCGATGTAATGATGCCAGGCCGGGATGGATTTGAATTATGCAAGCTTTGTAAAAAGGATCCTCGTACCAGTCATATCGGTTTTATTCTCCTAACCTCAAGGGCGGCGCATACCGTAAAATTGCAGGGGCTCGAGTTGGGAGCCGATGACTATATCACCAAGCCTTTTCACCTGGATGAGTTGAAGTTGCGTACAAGCAACCTGTTATACCTGCAACAAAAACAGCGCAAGTTTCTGCAATCACAGGTGCTGCCGGAAAATCCTTCAGTGATAGTGCCCAAGGTAAGTGATGTATTTATTCAACAGTTATACAAACTACTGGACGATAATATTATTGAACCACAAATGAGTGTTGACTTTATCGCCAGGAACATCTCCATGAGCCGCAGCAGCCTTAACCGGAAATTGAAAACCCTGCTGGATATTTCAACTAATGACCTCATCAGGCGTTATCGTTTGCAAAAAGCAACGTCATTGCTGACTGCGGGGAATGATATTACTTCTACCACGTACGAAGTTGGATTTAATACACCCTCTTACTTTACTCAATGTTTCAAAGAACAATATGGTATAACCCCCTCAGAGTATATTGCTTCGATACGGCGATCCGGTTAAAAATCCCCTGCTTTACAGTTGTATAAGTTAATGGCTGTGCTCAAAACGCACAGGTGACAAAACTGCCTGTTATAGGTGCATTGCCTTATTATTAAATATGGTTGTGAATCAAAATTGACATTATCCTGTTCAATACTGACAGCCTATCGGCAAGCTCAGGATGTAGCTTTATATCAAGCGGTAAATTCCGCTAATGACCATTAACCCTTCAACTAACTATTATGAAAAAGCTCACCATTCCGTTCATTCTTTTCAGTCTCATAGGCATGCTCTATTCACTGTCCTCAATGGGTCAGACGACTGGGAGTGAACTGAATAGTATTGCTTCCGGGAGCAATTCAGGCTCAAACAGACAAAATACGACCGGGTATACCAAAGGCCATGAAAGCATGGAAACCAACATGCTAACTGCAAGGCTGCAAAAAAAATTTTCTAAAATATATCCGCAGGCAAACAGCTCCAAATGGATAAAACTGGATAATTGCTTTGGGGTATCTTTTATCAGCAACGGACAGAAAACAACGGCCGTTTTCCAGGAAAATGGTAAAATGAATTACGCCATAACGAACCTGAAAAATGAAAATATACCAGCCGGTTTGCAGCAAATCATTAAAAAGGATTACGACGGTTTATGCATTTTAAATGCTGTAGAGATCAATGATAATGGTAACATTATCCACCAGGTGATTCTGGAAAATACCGCCAATTACGTTACCCTTAAATCAAGCGGTGAAGAAATCGATGTGATAAAAGTTAAAAATGCATCAGGGAATAAACACAACCAATAATTGTATTTGATGCCAAACACCGAAGCAGCTTCGGCACTTGCAACTTATCAACAATGATCAAGGGCCAATGCGTAGAGGTATATAAGTCAATTCTTCAATAATACTTCCAGGTAGCAACAAAAAGGTATAGCTCTGTAACTCTTGTTCCAGGGCTTTTATCGTTTCTTTACCTACACAATATATTTGTTGCATGAAACGGCAATGACAAAATTTTCATTATATCACTCAGGGCAATGAAAATTTTGTCATGGTAAGTTCCATCTGGCCAAAATAAAATAAAAAATAAACAGATGAAATGGGTCCTTTTTATCGGCCTGCTCTTTTTCAATGGTATTGAAGCACAAAACAAATTACTGGTCAACCCTTCAGAACAAACAGGCACGGTTGTAAAAATCATTGACGGCGATACGTTTGATCTTTTAACTGATGAGAAGAAAATGATTCGTGTCAGAATGAATGGTATCGATTGTCCTGAACGGAAACAGGATTTTTATAAAGTATCAAAAGACGCATTAGCTGGCTATATTTTCCAAAAAGAAGTGATGTTGATTAATACAGGTCGTGATCGCAACAG
>CAMLEX010000129.1 GCA_946479055.1 uncultured Bacteroidota bacterium
TAAAAATCCGGGAACCGGAGTATAGTGGCTCCAGTTATCATTGATAGCTTTTATCGCTGCATCCTTTATATGCTGCGGTGTATCAAAATCAGGTTCGCCCAGACTAAGGTCAATTACATCAACGCCTTTAGCCCTGAGCTCACGGCCAAGTTTTGCCATTTTCAATGTTTCAGGTTCATTGAATCGATCCAAAAGAGAAGATAACTGCATGTTGGTTTATTTATAAATGTGTAAAACTAATATTGAATTCATCGTTGGCAAGCGGGTGCAAATTTATGGATTTGAATGAATCAAAGTTTATATTAAGCAGCTTGTAGATCGAACTTTATAGTTAGTGTATGTTCAATTGCTAATTCTTGCCGCCTTCAATTTTAATGATACATGATTTATATCCGTTTAAGCATAAGTTTTAACACATCCTTTTTTCATTTCTGAGTTCAGAAAATATTGAAAAAAATTATCAATCAATTGCTATCCGGCTTAGCTATACGAGCATAGTAGTTAGAAACAAATACACTTAATTCATAACCAGTCTTTTACTGATTTATCCACCTGTAAGCGGCTATTTTCTTTTTAAGCTCCTCTAAATTGCTCTTAATCAAGATAGTTTGTTGGAGAAAGAGTCACAAATACACACTTTAAACATATATATGAAAGCCCTATCTTTGCCGTCCTTAAAAACTTAATGTAAAGTCTTGCCCATTGCTTGACGTATCAGTAAGAAAGACTTAAAATGTAAACACCCAAAACGTATGCAACTTAAAGGTTTGGTTCGCTTCTTTACTATTCTCCTGATTATTTACTCAATCTATCAGCTTTCATTTACCTGGCTTGTCCGCAACCATGAAAAAAAGATGGAAGCCCGTGCAGAAAGTTTTACAAAAGTGAATTATCCAAGTGCTGCGGAGAAATTTCCCGGCAACAAAGATTCGCAGGCTGTTTACCAGGAGCATCTGGATCAAATAAAAGCTGATCGCTTAAAAAGATTATTGGACAGCACAAAAGATGTAACTGTTACCTATGGGCCTACAGGAGCGTTAAGTTATCAAAAAGCAAAAGAGCAGGAACTTAATCTTGGTCTTGACCTGCAGGGTGGAATGAACGTTACGCTGGAAGTGGAAATGACCGGCTTGTTAAAAACTTTAGCCAACAACTCCAAAGATCCAAATTTCTTGCAGGCGCTAGACAATGCTAATAAACGCAAAGCCAACAGTGATGCAAATTTTATCAGGCTATTTTCTGAAGAGTATAAAAAATTAGTTGGCGATAATAAATTATCGGGTCTATTTGCCGCGGCCAATAAAGATATCATCAAAGTAGGTGATAGCGACAATAAAGTAATCAATGTATTGGATGGACTTGCCAAAGATGCATTTGACAATACCTTCCGCATTCTGAATACCCGTATCGACCAATTTGGCGTTGCACAACCAAACATCAATCCTGATCGTGAAAAAGGTATTATAACTGTAGAGTTGCCCGGCATACAGGACAAAGAAAGAGTAAGAAAATTGTTACAATCATCCGCCAACCTGCAGTTCTGGGAAGTGTTTAATATTGCTGAACTAGGACAAAATATTGAAAAAGCAGATGGTGTTTTTTACACCATGATGGGAGGAAAAGCAACAGCAAAGGATACTGCTTTGAAAGCTGTGGATTCTGCCAATCAACAAACAGCTGCTACTCCCGATTCAGCAAAAAAAGATACCGGGTTAGCACAGCTTGCAACAGATGATACAAGTAAAAAAACAGAAACAGTTGCATCATCTGATGAGGCCGATGTAAAAAAACATTTGTATGGCTATATCCAGTTTTTTCAACCTTACCAGGAAGAAGGTAAGACCCGCTTCCCCGCTGCACTGGGTTCTGTAGCTGTAAAAGATACAGCACTCGTTCGCAGTTATCTTGAATCGCAGGCTGTAAGGGCTGCATTCCCTGCACAAATGGTTTGGATGTATGGTATTGCAGAACGTGATAAGAATAAAAAAGTTTCAGACCGTGTGCCATTATATGCTATCAAAACTTTTGGTCGTGAAAAAGCAAAAATTGAAGGTGATGCAGTAAGTAATGCTGGTCACGACTTTGATCAGAATGGCCGTCCTGAAGTAAATATGGAAATGACCAGCACAGGTACCAAAGCCTGGGCTAAAATGACTGGTGAAAACGTAGGCAAACCCATTGCCATTGTATTGGACAATATGGTTTACTCTGCGCCACATGTTAATGGAGTGATAGATGGTGGTACTTCACAAATCAGTGGAGGCTTTACTGTAGAAGAAGCTGAAGATTTAGCAAACATGCTTAAAATTGGGAAGCTTCCTGCCCCTGCGAAAATCGTACAGGAACAGACAGTCGGCCCAACATTAGGAGCAGAGGCTATCAAAGGTGGAATGATGGCGTTTGGCCTTTCCTTCCTTGTCATCTTTATATTAATGCTGGTGTATTACAATACCAGTGGATGGGTGGCTAATATCGCACTGATCCTGAACTTGCTTTTCACTGTAGGTATTTTAGCTGGTCTCGGTGCTACTTTAACAGCTCCGGGTATTGCAGGTCTTGTACTCACTATTGGTATGGCTGTAGATACCAACGTAATTATTTATGAACGTATCAAAGAAGAACTGACAAAAGGGAAAAGTTATATCGCTGCCATCAACGAGGGTTACAAAAGATCTTTGCCGCCTGTATTGGATGGTCACATCACTGTTCTTCTTACAGCGATTATCCTTTTCTATTTCGGATTAGGTCCTGTAAAAGGTTTTGCAACTACACAGATAATCGGTATCCTTTTATCTTTATTCTGTGGTATCCTGGTTAGCCGTTGGATCAGCGATATATTTACCCGCAGGAAAAAACATCTTGAATATTTCACCGGCATTTCCCGCAGCATTTTCCAGCATGCGAAATTTAAATTCATTGAATTCAGGAAAACAGCTTATATCATTTCATTTGTTGTTTTAGCGTTAGGTATAGCATCTTTCTTCAATGGATTTGATTATGGTGTTGAGTTTGAAGGGGGACGTAGTTACACTGTTCGTTTTGATAAAAACATAGGCAAGGAAGTGGAGCAGATCCGTCATGATCTGAAGGCTGCTTTTGAAAATGAGAATCCTACTATCAAAACCGTAGGTGATGCCAGTACGCTTGACATCACTACTTCTTATCTTGTAACAGATACCCGCCCGGAAGTAGATTCAATAGTAAAACAAAAATTGTTTGTGGGTCTGCAAAAATATTTGCCGGCTGGTTATACGTTTGACAAATTTGATAATGCAGATGCCAGTTCCACAGCTGTTGGCAAGATCGGTTCCAAAAAAGTATTGCCTACTATTTCAGATGATCTCAAAAAAGGCGCTTTTCAGGCTACTATCTTTGCCCTGATTGTAATCTTCCTCTATATCTTTATCCGCTTCCGCGACTGGAGATATTCTTTAGGAACAGTCGTGGCTTTGCTGCACGATGTATTAGTAACATTAATCGTTTTCTCTTTCGCCAGGTCTATCGTACCGTTCCCATTAGAAATAGACCAGCATTTTATTGCGGCATTATTGACTGTGATCGGTTTCTCTATGAACGATACCGTGATCATCTTTGACCGTATTCGTGAAGATCGTCGTCTTTACCCGACTGCGCCATTGGCACAAACGATCAACAGGGCCATTAATGAAACGCTGAGTCGTACCATCATGACCTCATTAACAGTGTTCCTTACTATCCTGATCCTGTTCCTGGTCGGTGGTGAAGTAACAAGAGGTTTTGCCTTCGCTATGCTGATCGGTGTTATTACCGGTATTTATTCTTCTGTGTTTGTAGCTGCTCCTATCCTGTTGGATATGGGAAGCGGAAAAAAAGAAGAAGCAAAAGCAAAAGCTGTGAGTAGCAAACCTGAAGTAAAACCGGCAACGGCAAAAAGCTGATAACAATTACTTGAAAATAATCAAAGCCTGTCTCGTTATCAATGAGACAGGCTTTTTATTAAATAGCTATAATTTCCAACATTGAATTGGGAATAGTTCAAAAAAATAAAAGCTCCCGAAAGGAAGCTTTTATTGTACCAAAGTATTTTCAACCTAAGTCCCCTTTAAGGGTCAGGGGTTTTAAACTGCAAAGCTGGTTCCGCAACCACAGGTATTGCTGGCATTAGGATTCTGGAAAGTAAATCCACGGTTATTCAATCCATCCAGCCAGTCTACCTGCATTCCTAATAAATAGATCTCATGAGATTTATTCATGATGCAGCGTATGCCTTCTATTTCAAACTCCTGGTCGTTTTCCGTTTTCTGATCAAATCCTAAAATATAGGTCATGCCGGAACATCCGCCTCCTTTTACCCCAACCCTAAGGGATTGTGTAGTATCAAAACCTTCAGCAGACATCAGCTTCCGAACTTCTTTGATAGCGCCTTCGGTTAATGTAACCGGTGTTGTTACTGTTGTTTCCATCCCGCAAAAATAAACAATCTTTTGTATGGATGAGAATGACTCCATTTTGCTGAAATAGAATTTAACAAAAATGACAATTCCTTGCAACTCGCTTCAGCTTCATTACATTTGTCACATAAAATACATTTTTCCTATGGATCAAAATATGATCAGCATTCTTATGGCACTTGTGGCCTTATTGATTTCTTTCTATTGCTTCTACCAGGTCAATCAGCAACGTAAAGCACCGAAGTCAGCAGATGATAAAGATTCATTTAATACACGCCCTTTACAATTGCAGGCTTATGAACGATTAGTTATGCTAGCTGAAAGAATAGCTATACCCAACCTTGTAAGCCGTATTAACCAACCTGGCCTTAATGCAAGAGAAATGCAGTTGCTATTGCTGGAAAGTATAAAACAGGAATGTGAATACAATGCTACACAGCAGATTTATGTAAGTCCCGTAGCCTGGGAAGCTATCAAAAATCTGAAGGATCAGAATATGCTTATCATCAACCAGGTCGCTGCTTCATTACCAGCTGAAGCATCCGGCCTGGATCTCAACAGAATGCTATTAGATTTTATAATGACCCAAAAGAAAGGAGCTTTGCATAGCATAGTATTGGAAGCTTTGAATTATGAAGCGAAAAAGATAGTGAAATAGTTAGTGGATGCTTAATAGAGGATCTGGAACTTCTGTATAAAATAATCGGGTTTGATTATGTCGGATAATAAAAAAAAATATACTGATTCTGATATTGAAATAAAACCTGTTTATAATAGCAGTGACTTGCCTTCTACGGATAATGAGCAACCAGGAACTTTCCCTTTCACACGAGGCGTACAACCTGATATGTATCGGAGCAAGCTATGGACGATGCGGCAATATGCCGGTTTCTCAACAGCTGAAGAAAGTAATAAACGTTATCATTATTTACTAAGCCAGGGCGTAAGTGGATTGAGTGTTGCTTTTGATCTTCCTACACAGATCGGCTATAACAGCGATCATCCCTTAGCTGAAGGTGAAGTTGGAAAAGTAGGCGTAGCGATAAATAGCATTGAAGACATGCAAGCATTGTTCAATGGAATTAAGTTGCAGGATGTTTCCACATCCATGACGATTAATGCAACAGGTTTTATTCTTCTCTCCTTTTACGTTGCTATTGCAAAACAACAAGGTGCTGATCTGAAAAAAATAACCGGCACCATTCAGAATGATATTTTGAAAGAATATGCTGCAAGAGGAACTTATATCTATCCGCCCAAACCTTCTATGCGCATTATCACTGATATTTTTGAATGGTGCACCAATGATCTGCCTAAATGGAATACCATTTCTATTTCGGGATATCATATCCGTGAAGCAGGGAGCACAGCAGTACAGGAAATAGCTTTTACACTCAGCAATGGTAAAGCGTATGTAAAAGCTGCATTGGAAAAAGGAATGGATATTAATGTATTTGGCAAACGCCTCTCCTTCTTTTTCAATTCACATAATAATCTATTTGAAGAAGTAGCCAAATTCCGTGCAGCCCGCCGGATGTGGGCCCACATCATGAAAGATCTTGGCGCTACTGATCCCAAAGCTATGATGCTGCGATTTCATACACAAACCGGTGGCAGTACGTTAACTGCACAACAACCACTCAATAATATTTCAAGAGTAACGATTCAAACCCTGGCCGCTGTTTTGGGTGGAACACAATCTCTCCATACCAATGGGTATGATGAAGCATTGAGCCTGCCAACGGAAGAAGCAGCAAGGATTGCCCTGCGTACACAACAGGTAGTAGCTTTTGAAAGCGGTGCACCGGATACAGCGGATCCTTTAGCAGGATCTTACTATGTTGAATCTTTAACCAAACAAGTAGAAGAAGCCGCATTAAAACTCATTGGAAAAATTGATGTGATGGGTGGTAGTGTATCTGCAATTGAGCAGGGTTTTATACAAGATGAAATTGCCCGTAGTGCTTATCAGTATCAACGCCATATTGAAACCGGTGAGAAAATAATTGTCGGAGTCAATAAATTTCAAACAGCAACAGAAGAGCCTGTTCCCGGTTTTAAGATTGATGATTCGATCCGGCAGGTGCAAACTGAAAAATTGGAAGCCTTGCGCAACAACCGCAACAATGCTAAATGCGATAACCTTTTGCAGTCACTCAACGATGCAGCCTGCAGTGATGAGAATATTATGCCTATCGTGATTGAAGCGGTAGAGAATAAATGTACACTAGGAGAAATAGCAGATACATTGCGGGAAGTATATGGGGAATATAAATAATACAGAACCACGATTTAGTGGATTTTGAGGGATTAGCGGGAGCTTCCAGCGGTTTGCCAAATCATTACTATTTATCAAAATAAAAGTAGACGCAAATAATTGTTGAATGATTGAGCCTTCTCTTACTAATACGATACAAGACCTGCAACAGATACTTCATTTGCAAAATGAAAATCTGATTCAAAATATAGATGAAACAGAAATAAGGTCGCAGGGTTTTGTAACGCTTCTCCATGACCTTGCAACACTTGAACAGATGCACAGACTGGCGCCTTCTGTTATCATCAAAGACGATAATAAAGTAGTGGCTTATGCATTAACCATGCTCCGGGAATGTCGTCAGCTTATGCCGGATCTTGAGCCCATGTTTTTTCTTTTTGATAAACTGGTTTGGAACAACAAACCATTGAATAATTACAGCTTTTATGTAATGGGGCAAATTTGCATCGCCAAAGAGCACAGAAGCAAGGGTCTTTTTGAAAAATTATACGAGCATCATAAAAAAGTTTATCAGATCCAATTCGATCTTTGTGTCACAGAAATTTCTTCGAGGAATCATCGTTCACTACGGGCACATGAAAAAATCGGCTTTAAGGTCATCCATACACATACTGACAAGCTTGACGAATGGGTTGTGGTTGGCTGGGATTGGAGTTAATCCGGCTAAGAAGCCAGGTTTTTCCGAGTAAGATATTTTTCAAAAAAGCCTTCGGTAGTTATTACTTCAATGTCAGAAAAATAAAAATCCTTTACATCCTCTGTGATAATACATTCGCATTTGCTATCAAGGGCAGCATAATATTCCAATCCATCTTCAAAATCATGAATAGCTGAGTTTTTTGTCACTCTTCTGACTGTTGTTTCGGAAATAGCAGCTATAGATAAATATTCACTCAGCAGACCTACTTTTTTTCTTGCCAGTTTTTTATTCTTTTTTTCAGCAAAATAAAAAGCGATAGCCAGGCACATTGGAGAAGTGAATACCTCAAAATTTTTATGATTGGCAAGACTAACTATGCGGGAAGAATAAGAAAATAAAGGATACTCTTTATTCAGCACTGATACAAGCACATTGGCATCCAGGAATATCCGCATATTATTTTTTAGAAGAGAAATATTCGGCTTTACTAGCTTTACGGCTTTTCTTTTTTGTTTGATAAACAGCTTCACCTTCAGCTACCTGATTTACCCAATCTGAAATAGGCAAATCTTCAAGCGATGAATAATTGGCTGCAGTCGTTTTTTGCAAAAGAAACTCCACAAGACGAGATAGGCTGATATTGTTTTTTTCAGCATATCGCTTAGCATTATTGACCACGCCTTCATCAAAACTTAAGGTAACTTTTGCATCCATAACTTCAGCTTTATACAAAAATAATAGCTATACGTGAAAAAATAAAATATTATACGTATAATTTATTTTTACTTATTAGCTGTTCATTTTCAGATTTTCTTTGCCGGGTAACGCATTGGGCGGTTGAATTCATAGATGCAGGTTCAAATTTCCCCCATATACCAAGGCTTTTTAGAACTAAGTATTTACATTTAATGATTACATTGACTGTGGAAAAAAGGCTACAACTTTTCCCAATATTCGTTATTCACCCCGCCTTTTTGAGCCCGAACTGAATGGCTTATAATTTGCATATCCATATTATTCATTCAATACATGAGAACAGTTGGTATCATATTGATCGTTGTAGGCATTGCAATGTTACTATTCCGTGGTTTTAGTGTAAAGACAGAAGAAAAAGTGATAGATGTTGGTCCACTGGAAGTGAATAAAAAAGAAAATAAATGGATTGGCTGGCCGGTATATGCCGGTGGTATTGCTATTGTCGCCGGGTTAATAATGGTAGTTGCCGATAGAAAAAAATAAAATAGTTATTTGGGACGGTTCATTTTTTTTGTTCTTTTAATCCTAAGAGGTGTTTAAAAAACGCCTCTTTTTTGTCTGAACCTGGTTTTAGAATGATTTTAAGGATTAACAGGTAATAAAAGAAACGTATTATTCTCTATCTCCTGAAAATCAAACTAAGCCTAGTCCCCGGTTCAGACTTCTTAAGCCTTTTTAGTTGCTGTTTGAGGTTTCCAGCTATCTTTCAACCCAACTGTCTTATTAAATACCATTCCACTGGTGCTGCTGTCTTTATCCAGGGTAAAATACCCTTTGCGGATAAATTGATAGCGATCCTCAAACTTTGCATTCTTTAAAGATAGTTCCGCAAAAGCTGTTTTCACAATCTTCAATGAATCAGGATTGATATAATCTTTAAAATCCCCTTCTTCGCTCGATGGATCTTCCACTTTGAATAAACGATCATATTCCCTTACCTCTACAGTTACTGCATGCTTTACACTTATCCAATGCAATGTGCCTTTTACATGAATGCCTGATGTATCCGAGCCACTCTTACTTTCCGGAATATAAGTACAACGGAGTTCTGTTATAGTTCCATTCTCATCCTTGATTACTTCTTCACATTTAATAATATAAGCACTTTTCAATCTTACCATTTGTCCCGGTGCCAAACGGAAATATTTCTTTGGAGGATTTTCCATAAAATCTTCTCTTTCTATATACAGTTCATTTGAAAAAGGAACTTCTCTTTCGCCACCATCAGGATCTTCAGGATTATTCTCGCTTTTCAATAATTCATCAGCATTCGTGTAATTCGTGATAACAACTTTTACCGGATCAAATACCACCATTCTCCTCAATGCCTTTTTATTCAGATCTTCTCTTACAAAAAACTCCAATAATCCTACATCAACAATATTATCCCTCTTTGCTATACCGATTCTGTCACAAAATTCCCGTATCGCTTCCGGTGTATAGCCACGGCGACGCATACCACTTATCGTTGGCATACGGGGATCATCCCATCCATCAACATGTTTCTCGTTTACCAATTGCAATAGTTTTCGTTTGCTCATTACCGTATAAGTAAGGTTGCGGCGGGCAAACTCATATTGATGTGAAGGAAATATTTCAAGTTTTTCTATCAACCAATCATACAACTCCCGGTGTGGCACAAACTCAAGCGTACAGATACTATGTGTTATTTTTTCTATGGAGTCGCTTTGTCCGTGTGCAAAATCGTACATC
>CAMLEX010000130.1 GCA_946479055.1 uncultured Bacteroidota bacterium
ACTTGTCATGCTGGTGATGGTAAAGGGCATCCCTTCACAATGCTTACCCGTTTTGGTCAAACAGATGCAACGGGTAACAAATTTCTTCATCTTGGCGGACCTCAATTACAACATCGTGCTATTCCTGGATTTATTCCCGAGCAAATACCAGCAGGAGCAAGTTCTTCAAAGTTTATGCCCCCGGCTAATACAGGGCTTGGTTTTTTAGATGCCGTACCCGATGCTGCATTACTTGCTTTAGCTGATGAAAATGATGCCAACGGTGATGGAATTTCGGGTCGTCCTAACTGGCTCGGTATTCCTGAGTATGCCAATCCCCGGCCTGCAACTGTTGAGCAAGGTGGAAAATATATCGGCCGTTTTGGAAAGAAAGGAGCAGCCTATGATCTGTTGCAGCAAACGGCCAATGCATACAACCAGGATATTGGGGTTACTTCAGTGTTCGAACCTTATGATACCTATAGCGGTCATGAAATTGATCCGGAAGTTTCCACACGGACGGTTCAGGATGTCGTATTTTATTTGAAAACATTAAAAGCTCCTGTTCAACGTAATCAGAATGATCCTGATGTTATAACCGGAAGGCAGGTATTTACAAATATTGGTTGCGCTAAATGTCATACGCCGCAACTTGTATCAGGCGCTTCATCTATTGCTGCATTATCCAATAAAACTTTTTTCCCTTACACTGATCTGTTATTACATGATATGGGGCCTGACCTGGATGATGGTTATACTGAAGGCTCCGCCGCTACAGCCGAATGGAAAACACCGCCACTCTGGGGGCTTGGCTTATCCAAAAACTCTCAGGGCGGACAATACTTTCTCTTGCATGATGGCAGGGCAAGTACCATTGAACAAGCCATTGTTCTGCATGGGGGAGAAGCTAACCAAAGCAGGAATAATTTTCAGCAACTGAGTGCTGAACAGAAAAAACAGCTTATAAAATTCCTGGAATCACTTTAAAAGAAAAAATTGATGGACCGCAGAAAATTTATTCAAGCCAGTTGCACTGCTTGTTTATCCGCAACAGCGTTGGCTGGTATCTTATCATCCTGTAAAACGACAAGATATATAACAGGTAAATTAGGAACCGATGGTTTGTTTGTTAATACAGATGAATTTAAGATCACGAAAAAAGGAAATGATAGCTATCGTTCGTTTATCATTATCCGTAATGATGCCCTGCAATATCCTGTTTGCGTGTATCGCTTCAGCGATTCGGAGTACAGCGCTTTATGGATGAGATGCAGCCACCAGGGTTCCGAACTACAGGCTTCGGGTGATTTCCTGCAATGCCCTGCACATGGTAGTGAATTTAGCAATAGAGGAAAGGTAACCAATGGTCCTGCAGATAAAGACCTGCGAATATTCCCTGTAACCATAAACAAAAATGAATTATTTATTGACCTGAGAAAAGCATGAAATGAACCATAAAATTTTTGAGCCATTATATTGGCCAGTGTTTAAAATTTTATGACGAATTAAATAGCTTGTCCCGAAGCATTTAGGGATGGCTAATAAAAAATTATACATGAAATGAGCCATAAAAATTTTCGAGCAATTTAACCAACCGCGATGAAAATTTTTATGGAGAATTCCCTGCCCGTCCGGTCAGGCGGGCATTTGACCAAAAAGCAATAAAGAATATACAAATGAAACGATTTATACTAATTATAGCTGCTTATTTTTTTACTCTCCATCTTTCTGCCCAGATAGATCCTTCATTGTTGCGGAGAACACCAAAAGATACGACTGGTTTGCAGATGAACATGGATGCAGTTTATAACCGCCCTTTTTTGCAACTGGGTAAACTGCCAGTGGCGATTGGCGGATATGCAGAAGCCAATTACCAGTATTTGCAGGAAGATGGTATTACGGAAGGCCACCAGTTCCAAATGAGACGGATGACTTTATTTGTTTCTTCTTCAATTTCCAAAAGAATAAAATTTTTGTCAGAGATAGAGTTTGAAGATGGCACCAAAGAGATCAATATAGAATTTGCGTCCATTGATTTTGAATTTTCTCCTTTGCTTAATTTTCGTGGTGGAATTGTAATGAATCCTATCGGCGCTTTTAATCAGAATCATGACGGGCCTAAATGGGAGTTTATTGACAGGCCCATTTCCGCTACACAAATGCTGCCAGCTACTTTTAGTAATGTGGGCTTTGGCTTATATGGTAAAAAATTTACAAAGGATTGGGTATATGGTTATGAAGCTTACCTGACCAATGGGTTTAATGATAAAATAATAGCCAACGCAGAGAACAAAACTTTTTTACCGGCTACAAAAGAAGATAAAGAAAGGTTTGAAGAAAGTTTTAATGGCAGTATGCTGCTTACTGCGAAGGGTGCTGTAAAGAACAGGAAGATTGGTGAAATTGGGTTGTCCTATATGGGCGGTGTTTACAATAAATTCGAGGAAGATGGATTAGTGTTGGATAAAAAAAGAAGAGTTGATGTTTTTGCCATTGATTTTAATACAAGCATACCAAAGCTGAATACAGCTATCAATGCTGAATGGGCCTGGGTAAATGTGGATATACCGGATACTTACTCGGAGCAATTCGGAAGAAAACAACAAGGCGGATTTATTGATCTTATTCAACCTGTTTTGAAAAGACCCATGTTTGGTTTCGAAAATGCAGTGCTTAATGCCGGTGTGCGGGTAGAATATGTGGACTGGAATAAAGGGAAATTTAAATCAACAGGCTTAACTATTTCAGATGAAGTTTTTGCTGTCGTACCGGCGATTAGTTGGCGGCCCACTTCACAAACGGTAATACGCTTCAACTATCGGTATAACTGGCAAAAAGATATTTTGGGCAATCCTCCTGCAAAGCTGGCCGGATTCCAGTTTGGGGTCTCTACCTATTTTTGATCGGGCAGATATCATTTTTTACAACCAGTTTTTTTTTCACGGATAAACATAAATTAACACGGAAAGCATGTATCGTGTTTATCTGCGTTCACCTGTTGCGCAATCAAAAACGAGCGGAGAGACACTACCGGCAAATGGAATAAGAATACTTTTATATGTCGGATCCGAATTAATGAAAGAGTAGATATTTATGAGAATTTCTCTTTGTGTTAACTTTGAAAACATTAGTAATACAAGACAGGGGCAATACAAAGACATTGTAAAGCATCTGAACCCTGTCTTTAGAGAGAGTAAATAGAAGGCTTAGTGTAGTGGAGAAATTCAAGTAAAACTGTAAAGCATGGCACATGGGCAAACGCATAATCATGATCATGGAACTGGAAATTTAAGGACCGCATTTTTTATTAATTCATTTTTTGCAATCATTGAACTTGTTGGGGGATTGTTAACTAACAGCGTCGCTATATTATCAGATGCGCTGCATGATTTTGGTGATAGTCTTTCGCTGGGGACGGCCTGGTATTTACAAGGTAAATCTCAGAAGGAAAGAGATCAAACTTATACTTATGGCTACAAACGTTTCTCGTTGCTTGGTGCTTTCTTTAACTCTATAGTTTTGATTATAGGTTCGGTTTTCATTATCCGGGAAGCCATAGAAAGATTATTTCACCCTGAGCAACCTGATGCCAGGGGAATGTTATTACTGGCTGTTCTCGGAATTTTATTTAATGGGGCGGCTATGCTTCGTTTAAAAAAGGGAAGCAGTATTAATGAAAGAATGGTTTCTCTTCATTTTTTGGAAGATGTTCTGGGATGGGCCGCTGTTCTGATAGGTGCCTTAGTAATACTGTTTACTGATATGCCTGTACTTGACCCGATATTATCCCTTGCAATTGCCTGTTTTATTTTATTGAATGTTTACCGGAATTTAAAACCTGCTTTAAAAATAATATTGCAGGGTATTCCGGATGAAGCCCATGAAGAAGAAATAAAAAGCCTTATCATGGAAAAAACGCAGGTAGCAGGTATTCATGATTTTCACTTGTGGTCTTTGGATGGGGAACACAATGTGGTTACTATGCATGTTGTAGTAACCGAAAGTATGTCAATAAAAGATGCGGAACATCTAAAAGAAAAAATCAAGGAAGAATTGAAACCATTACATGTAGCTCATGCAACTATTGAAATAGAATACAACCCCGAACATTAAACAACAGAATTGATTGCCGATCTTATTTTCCGATTCTTCTTCCTAAAAGAATCTTCAGAATTCTTTGATTGGAATTTTCGGTAAGACCAAAAAGAAATCCTCCATTGATCTCCCACATGGGGTGAACGTATAAATCAATCATCGGACCTATTAAATGTTCCTGTAGATTGACCGGCAATATTTTTTTGAACGATCCTAATCCGCCATAATATTCGAAGCCAACTCCAAACTTTTCTTCAATCGTATAAACAGTTTTGAATTGCGGTGCGATACCTGCTCCTTTATTATCGCCTGATAGTACAAAATCAATATTAGGATTGAAAGCAAAATACCAGTTATCAATCGTTTTATCAATAATAGGTCTTACTTCTCCCTGCCATACAAATTTTGTGGTGTCGTCTGGCCGGAAGAACCCAAATTCCAACGATAAACTTGCACCAATATTCCACTTCCATGACTCCGGAACGGTTACTCTTGGCCTGACCTGGTTACCTAAATATTGAAAGCCACCAGCCGGGGCTACTCCTGTGAATGTATAAAAGCCGATCTCGAAATTTTTACCAAAACCATGAGTGATCTCAAGCGTTTCATTCATCCATGTTGCTGATTTGGGATCATGGAGTAGTTTACTGCCTTTAAAAGTATAGTTACTGTGTAATTCAAAAATGGTCCAATTTTGCTGAATGGTGGGTGAGGCATATACCTGTATTTCGTTATCGGCCTGGGCATTGATAAAGCTGTGGATAAATAGTACGTATGATATGAGCAACGTATACCTCATGCACGGTATTAAAAGAGGTTTGGAAACAAACAAATTTTTTTCTTTTCGCTCAACCTTTACTTTTGCTAACCCAAACAAAAATAACCTATGGAATTAAAATACTCCCACGAAATAGCAAAAACATTGGGCTTTTCCTTAAAGCAAATTGACAGCATCGCCCAATTGCATAGTGAAGGATCTACTATTCCTTTTATTGCCCGTTACCGAAAAGAAGCAACTGGCAACCTGGATGAAGTACAGATAGCCGACGTGATCGATAAGATCAAATATTTTACGGAACTGGAAAAGAGAAAAGAAACCGTTATTAAAACAATAGAAGGTTTGGGTAAGCTGACACCTGAATTAAAACAACGGATAGAAAATTCTATTGATGCAACGGAATTGGAAGATATTTATCTGCCTTATAAACCCAAGCGTAAAACAAAAGCTACTACTGCAATAGAAAAAGGTCTTGAGCCATTGGCAAAGATTTTATTTGAACAGCAAAATATAAATATTGAAGACGAGGCGGCTAAATTTATTACGGAGCAAGTGAAAGACGCACCTGATGCCTTACAAGGTGCAAGAGATATTATCGCAGAATGGGTAGCTGAAAATGAGCAGGCACGTAACAGTATCCGTAAGCTTTTCCAGGAAACAGCTAAGTTTTCATCCCGGGTTTTGTCATCCAAAAAAGAAGAAGCGGATGCGCAGAAATACCGTGATTATTTTGAGTTCAGCGAGTCACTGGCACAATGTCCTTCACATCGTATCCTCGCTATCCGCCGTGGAGAGAAGGAAGGTTTCCTGATCATGGAAATTGCAGTTGAAAAAGATACCGCCGTCGGCATATTGCAGGAATTATTTGTGAAATCATCCAATGCCGCTTCTGATCAGGTTAAGTCAGCCGTGGAAGATAGTTTCGGAAGGTTGCTCAAATTTTCTATTGAAACAGAATTCAGGATGCTGAGCAAAACAAAAGCAGACGAAGAAGCGATCCGTGTGTTTGCTGAGAACCTTCGCCAGTTATTGTTAGCATCACCATTGGGACAGAAAAGGGTATTGGCTGTTGATCCCGGCTTTCGTACCGGTTGCAAAGTGGTATGCCTTGATGAGCAGGGAACGTTTTTACATTACTCCACTATTTATCCTCATGCGCCGCAGAATGAATGGGATAAAGCGATACATACATTAAAAGACCTGGTAGCAAAATATAATATTGATGCTATCGGTTATGGAAATGGAACAGCCAGTAAAGAAACAGACCAATTGGTTCGCAGCATTGATTTTGGAAAACCGGTTTCTGTTTTTATGGTCAACGAAAGCGGCGCATCTATTTACTCAGCCAGTGAAGTAGCAAGAGAAGAATTTCCGGATGAAGATGTAACCGTTCGTGGTTCTATCAGTATTGGAAGACGTTTATTGGATCCGTTGAGTGAACTGGTAAAAATTGATGCAAAGAGTATTGGCGTAGGTCAATACCAGCATGATGTGAACCAGACAAGATTGAAAGAATCACTGGACCAGGTGGTAGAAAGCTGTGTAAACTTTGTTGGTGTAGATGTGAATACGGCCAGCAAGCATTTACTGACCTATGTTTCGGGGCTCAGTTCATCAGTAGCAAAAAATATTGTTGAGTACAGAACAAAGAATGGCGGTTTTAAGAATCGTGAAGAATTAAAAAAGGTATCCATGCTGGGACCCAAAGCATTTGAACAATGTGCAGGATTTTTGCGCATCCCAAATGCCGCTAATCCATTGGATAATTCAGCCGTGCATCCTGAAAGTTATAAAGTAGTGGAAGCGATGGCTTCCAAATTGAATTGTTCCTTGAATGACCTGATTCAAAAGCCGGAAATAAGAAAAGAAATAAAAGTAAAAGAATTTGTTACGGAAACGATCGGGCAATATACTATTGAAGATATTTTGAAAGAATTGGAAAAGCCGGGCCGTGATCCACGTTCTCCTATTGAAGAGTTTTGTTTTGCAGATGGCGTAAGCACCATGGATGATCTGAAACCCGGAATGAAAGTTCCCGGTATTGTTACCAATATTACCAACTTCGGCGCCTTTGTGGATGTAGGTGTGAAGCAAGATGGACTGGTACATATCTCTCATCTCAGCAACCGCTATATCAGCGATCCGAATGAAGCGGTAAAGCTGAATCAGAAAGTAATGGTAACTGTTTTGGAAGTAGATGCTTCAAGAAAAAGAATTGCATTGTCGATGAAGGAAGCAGGAGAGAAGAGTACGGAAGTCAGAAGTCAGAGATCAGATGTGAGAAGTTCGAAACCTGTAAATAAGAAACCGGAACCATTAAATCCATTCCAGGCGAAGTTGATGGAATTGAAGAAGAATTTTAAAGATTAAGTGTTTTTCACGCAGCGATCGCAGCATCATGGCGAACGCTGCGTGAAACAAATACAGGGTCTATACTCTTTTCTCGCTGGGTTAAACACATTAATCAATTGGGGCGAAGCTGATGGAGTTGAAGAAGAATTTTAAAGATTAAGTGTTTTTCACGCAGCGATCGCAGCATCATGGCGAACGCTGCGTGAAACAAATACAGGGTCTATACTCTTTTCTCGCTGGGTTAAACACATTAATCAATTGGGGCGAAGCTGATGGAGTTGAAGAACAATTTTAAGGATTAAGTGTTTTTCACACAGCGATCGCAGCATCATTGCGAACGCTGCGTGAAACAAATTCAGACTCTGTAATCTTCTCTCGTTGGGTTAAACACATCAATCAGTTTGCAATCAGTAACTGCAAAAGCCCCGTGCGGCACATTTGATGGAATGATATAATACATTCCTGCAGTCAATGAACAAGGATTTCCACCGATCAGCATATCCAGTTGACCTTCGATGATGTAGGTAATCTGTTCATGCATATGATTGTGTTCGGCCATCTTAGTCCCTTTTTTTATTTCTACATAACCAAAGGTCATGTTAGTACCATGAGCATAATAGCCCGTGATACCATCGACTAATTCTTTCGGAATAATATTTTTGATTGATTGCATAATGCAAATATCAAATAGTTTTTTTGAAAATTACAGCATAAAAAAGAACCGGTATTGAAGGCTTATTTGATTTTCCCAGATAGATTCGTTCCGCTTAACTTATACAGTTGTTGAACTATCAACTGGTTTGATTGTTTTATTGCGGGTTAACCAATCCCATAATTTTATAGCATATTTATCACTGCATTTCATCCGGTAAAGGATAACAGTTGCCGAAAAGATAGTAAGCAACCCTATTACGAGGACAGATGCGTTTATACCCAATGAGTCCGCAATGAACCCGGTAAGAATCGCACCTATAGCATAACCCGAATCCCGCCAAAAGCGGAATACACCTAAACTATTTGCCCTGTCTTCCGGATGTGTATTTTCAGCAACTGTTGCCAGGAATGTAGGATAGACCATCGCAGTGCCCCAACCAAGAAGGGAAGAAAGGATAATAAAATGAGTCATTGTGTCGGCAAACAATAAAAAAACCAATGCTAATCCCTGCAGCAACATTCCCCAAAACAATAAATCCTTTTTACAAAAAAGATCTGCCATTTTACCTGTAAACAATTGCCCAATGCCCCAGACAGCAGGATAGATGGCTGTTACAATTCCGATTTGTTCAATAGCAAACCCTTTTGAAGCCAGCAGAATAGGGAATATGCCCCATGCCATACCATCATTCAGATTGTTGATTAAGCCAGCCTGGGTAACAGTGCCAAGATTTTTATCTTTCCAGGTAGTTTGCCAGAAAACATTTTTGAGTTTTGGTATTTTGCTTGTATTGGTTTCCTCCGCTATATGATGCTTTGTGTCTTTCACCAATAACCAGCTTGCAAAGAAACCCATTAATGATAAGGCTACACCAATATAAAAGGGATAAGGCCGGAGGCCATATTCCGAAGCAACCCAGCCTGTGAGAAAAGCGACAATTGCCACTGCAAGATAGCCTGCAAATTCGTTCAAGCCCATTGCAAAGCCTCTTTGTTTTTCACCTACCAAATCAATTTTCATAACTACCGTACTACTCCAGGTCAACCCCTGGTTGATGCCTAATAAAATATTGGCTGCAACAATCCAATTCCAGCTTTCAGCAAACATTAGAACAAAAGGAACCGGAATACCAATCAACCAACCAATGGTAAGCAGGTTCTTTCGGCCCACCTTATTTGCTAATGCCCCGGCAAAATAGTTCGTTATTGCTTTAACAATACCAAATACGATGATGAAAGAAAGAATGGCAGTTTTCGCAGCAATATGAAATTCAACTTCTGCAATCCGGGGGAGAATACTTCTTTCCAGGCCTATCATACCGCCGACAAAAGCATTGATGATTACCAGTAATGTAAATTGTCGCCAGTTTTCTCTTAATCCAAGCTGTACTTTAGTCATGTGCACTTATTATTAAATTAAGATACCGCACAGCGGTTAGCGCCTGCTTCCAGATCAATAGGATTGATACCTTCATAATTGCCAGCAATGTTTTTTTCAACAATAGAAAGAAAGTTGGGCGGAGTAGGTGGTATCTTTTGCAAAAGCGAAGTAATAAATTCTTCTTCACTGCATCGTAACATGGCAATGTTCTTTTTTGCTTCGCCAATGGTAGTTTTAATCAGTGTATTGTCAAATTCAACTGGTTTATTTGAATGCGCTGGAAGTATAGTAACGTTATCGGGCAATGAAAGCAATTTTCGTAATGATTGATATAATAAGTGTGCTTTTTCCCGGCTTTCTTCATTGTTTGATTTTAAATCAGGGCGGCCCACACCGTTGGTAAAAAGGGTATCGCCGGTAATTAAAATTTTATTATCAATATAAAAGCTAAAACTCTCCAATGTATGGCCCGGTGTGGGGATTGATTTTAAAACAACTGAGCCAATAGAAAAAATTGTATCCGCTTTAACCGGGTTAAATTCAAACTGTACTTTGTTTGGAAGCGGTAGATATAA
>CAMLEX010000131.1 GCA_946479055.1 uncultured Bacteroidota bacterium
TACTCAGCAAAAGGGTTCAAAACAAAGTGCTAATGTAAAAAGTAAGACTCCGGTTCTGGATAATTTCGGAAGGGATATTACCAAATTAGCAGAATCCGGATCATTGGATCCGATTGTCGGACGTGATTCCGAAATAGAAAGGGTATCGCAAATCCTTTCGCGCCGGAAAAAGAATAATCCGATTTTAATAGGTGAACCGGGAGTGGGTAAAACTGCAATTGTAGAAGGATTAGCTCTTCGGATTGTTCAAAGAAAAGTATCAAGGGTTTTATTCGATAAAAGAGTGATCTCACTTGATTTGGCTGCTCTCGTAGCTGGTACAAAATATCGTGGTCAGTTTGAAGAAAGAATGAAAGCAATCATGAATGAACTGGAAAAGAATCGTGATGTGATCTTGTTCATTGATGAGCTGCATACCATTGTTGGAGCAGGTGGAGCCAGTGGTTCACTGGATGCGAGCAATATCTTCAAACCTGCACTAGCAAGAGGAGAACTTCAATGCATTGGAGCATCTACTTTGGATGAATACAGGATGTACATTGAAAAAGATGGTGCATTAGATCGTCGTTTTCAAAAAGTAGTTGTGGATCCTCCAAGTGTAGACGAAACTATCCAGATATTAAATAACATCAAATCTAAATACGAGGATTATCACAATGTTAATTACAATGATGAATCGATTGATGCTTGTGTGAAACTAAGTGACCGCTATATCACGGATCGTTTGCTTCCTGATAAAGCCATTGATGTAATGGATGAAGTAGGCGCAAGGGTACATTTAAAAAATATCAATGTACCACAGAATATTGTGGATCTGGAAAAGAAAATTGAAGATGTAAAGAATGAGAAAAATAAAGTAGTAAAAAGCCAGAAGTTTGAAGAAGCTGCTTCACTGCGTGATACGGAAAAACGTTTGGCTGAAGACCTGGAAAAAGCAAAATTGGATTGGGAAGAAGAAAGCAAGCATAAACGCTATCCGATAGATGAAGAAGCGATTGCGGAAGTGGTAAGTATGATGACCGGGATTCCTGTAAAACGTATGGTACAGGCCGAAACAGACAAGCTTCGCAGGATGTCGGATGATATGAAGGAGATGGTAATAGGGCAGGATGAAGCATTGCAAAAAGTAGTGAAAGCCATACAGCGTAACAGGGTAGGATTAAAGGATCCTAAGAAACCTATAGGTACGTTTATCTTCCTGGGTCCAACAGGGGTTGGTAAAACAGAGTTGGCAAGGGCATTGGCAAGATATATGTTCGATTCTGAAGATGCATTGGTGCGTATTGATATGAGTGAATACATGGAGAAATTTACCGTGAGCCGTTTGATTGGTGCGCCTCCAGGTTATGTTGGATATGAAGAAGGTGGTCAGTTAACTGAACGAGTTCGTCGTAAGCCATACAGCGTTATACTGTTGGATGAAATTGAAAAAGCTCACCCGGATATTTACAATATTTTGCTGCAGGTGCTTGATGATGGCCAGTTGACAGATGGTTTGGGCCGGAAAGTGAATTTCAAAAATACGATGATCATCATGACATCGAATATCGGTGTTCGCCAGTTGAAAGATTTTGGCGCCGGTGTGGGGTTTGCTACTTCATCAAGAGTAGAACACGAAGATGAAGCAAACAAGGCTGTAATAGAAAAAGCTTTGAAAAAAACCTTTTCGCCTGAGTTTCTCAACCGGATTGATGATATAGTTATTTTCAACAGCCTGACAAAAGAAAATATTTTCAATATCATTGATATCCTGATGAGGGGGGTGATGAAGAGATTGGCAAATCTTGGTTTCAGTCTTACATTAACCGAAGATGCTAAAGCTTTCCTTGCTGAAAAAGGATACGATGTTCAGTTTGGTGCCCGTCCTTTGCACAGGGCTATTCAGAAATACCTGGAAGATCCTCTGGCAGAAGAAATACTGAACATGAATGTAAAGGCTGGTGATGTACTGGAAGCGGGGCTTGATAAAGAAAATAATAAAATTGTATTTTCTTTTAAAAAAGTAGAGACAAAGTCAAAGGCATAAATTAATTAATAATAAATGCTAAAGGAGTGCTTTTATACAGCACTCCTTTTTATTTTTGTTGCTTCACTATGGCAAAAAAAATTATTATAACAATTGATGGCTGGTCCAGCTGCGGAAAAAGTACATTGGCAAAGCAATTAGCTAAAAAACTGGGTTATGTATATGTAGATAGTGGGGCTATGTACCGTGCCATCACTTTATATTTCTTACGCAATCATATTGACTGGACAGATAAAAAGGAAGTACACGCAGCATTGAAAGAAATCCATCTTGATTTTCATTTTAATGAAAAAAATGAAACCAGCGAGATGTACCTGAATGATGAAAATGTGGAATATGTAATTCGCGACCTCGTAATAGCGGAGAAGGTGAGTGATGTAGCTGCTATTAAAGAGGTGCGTTCATTTGCCGTGGCGCAGCAGCAAAAAATGGGAGAAAAAAAAGGTATTGTGATGGATGGAAGAGATATTGGTACCGTTGTTTTTCCCAAGGCTGAATTAAAAATATTTATGACTGCTGATAATGCAGTAAGGGTTGAACGCAGGTTTAAAGAACTTTACGAAAAGAATCCCAACATAACGATAGAAGAAGTGAAAAATAATCTTGAAATGAGAGATTATATTGATTCGCACCGGGCAGTAAGCCCATTAAGAAAGGCTGATGATGCCATTGTATTGGACAACACCAACCTTACTGAAGTAGAACAATTTCAAAAAGCCCTTTCCTGGGCCAAAGAGAAAAAAGCTACAAAATAATTATTTTGATTTTTTAACATCCAGTAATTCTACTTCAAATATCAACGCTGATCCACCGGGGATAGGCCCCTGGTCATGAGAACCATAAGCAAGTGTAAAAGGAATATATAACTTATATTTTGAGCCAACGGTCATCAATTGCAATCCTTCTGTCCAGCCTGCTATTACCCTGTTAAGAGGAAAAGTAATTGGCTCACCACGGGTATATGAATTGTCAAATTCAGTTCCGTCAATCAATGTGCCTTTGTAGTTTACAGTAACGCTGTCGGTAGCAAGTGGTTTTATACCGGAACCTTCAGTGATAACCTCGTACTGCAAACCACTGGCAGTGGTTTTTACTTCTGCTCTGCTTTTATTTTTTGCAAGGAATGCGTTACCGGATTCAATAGTAGGTTTTGATTTATCTTCCTGCGTTTTGTTCATCAGTTTAGTTACTACTGCATTGCAAGCTTCATCATTTAACAGCGTTTTTTTCCCGCCCAAAACATCGTTGATTGCCCTTGACACAAGGGCCGTGTTAAGGCTTGTAATGCCTTGTTGTTTATAAAAGCTGGCAACGCTTACACCAATGGCATAGCTGGCGGAATCGTTGATGGTTTTCAAACCCGGTTGCTGGATATCGGGTTTTGCTTTTGCGACAGGTTTTGTTTTAGAAGGTGCTTGTGCCAAAACCGTTCCTGCTATTGCAGTCAACATAACTAAAAAAGATACTTTCTTCATGATTTTTATTTGTGGGGCAAAAGTAAATGCTGGTATCGGTATTTCCACATGAATAGCTGTTAATTTCATTCTCTGAATTGTTATATTAGCAGGATGGAAACCTTTAAACAAGACGTTCAGGTACGTTGGTCTGACCTTGACCCCAATGTGCATCTTCGCCATTCTGTTTATTACGACTGGGGGGCTTTTTGCCGAATAGCATTTTTGAACGAACATCAAATGACAACAGAACTTATGCAGCGGTTGCAGATTGGTCCTATTTTGTTCCGGGAAGAATGTGTTTTTAAAAGAGAAATACGTTTAGGGGATAAAGTAACGATCAGCTTGCAGGTTCTCGGGGCTAAAAAGGATTTTTCCCGCTGGACTATTCAACATACAGTTGTTAAAAATGATGATACTGTTGCAGCTATTTTAACGGTAGAGGGAGCATGGTTGGATACGGCTAAACGAAAATTAGCCACTCCACCTGCAGAGGTTTTTAGTGTGTTTTCACAAATGCCTTTAGATGTAAATTTTCAGTGGCTGGATTGAATCATGAAAGGAGAAAAGGATTTTACTTTTTCAGGAAATTTTGCTGCATAACCATTGACCAGGTTACGGATAAACAGATTTTCTTTGTATGGAGTTAAAAAATTTTTCAATTCTTCTGGCTCTGACACCTGAATGTCTGTAGGAATATATCCCATACCGTAAAATCTTCCTTCCCATATTAATACACAGGATTGTTCATCAGCATTCAAGCCATTTTCAAGAATAGCAAAAGAGGGCCGGCTAGCAAGAGAGTTAATGGCTTCTTGTACCCGGTTATTATATGACGAAGGTTCTTCCTGGTGTTCGCAGGCACCGTGACAATATTTTTCAAGAATACCATCACAGGTAGAAGTGGCAGTTTGGATAAAACAAAGTTTTGGGCAAAGATTATATTCACGGATAAGCTTTCGAAGTATGGAGTGGCCATCAGCCAGGTAATGAAAAGTATGAACAGCCTTCAGATTTTTCTTGTTCTTTTCAATGGCAAGCCGGTAATATCCATTCTGATCTTCGTATAAAAAAATACCATAAACTCTTTCAGCATTTTTTTGTGAATAATTAAAAATAGGCCATAGTTTTTTTATCTCTGTTGATTCAAGAATATGCGCCATCAGTTCAGTAGCGCAGGGTTGATGACTTATAGCATAGGTGTGCCGAAGAAAATTTTGCTTCTGCCTGCTTTCTGAATTATTACTGAAATGACTGTTTACACGATACCGGATATTTTTTGCTTTACCTACATAAATGATTTTTCCTTTTTCATTATGAAAATAGTAAACACCGGGTGTATATGGCAATTGATCAAAATGTTCTTTTGGTACATTCGGTGGCAATAGCTGTTCTTTTGAATTACGGAATAAACTTTTTTCAATGATCTTTTCTTTGTCGTTTTGTAAAAGCAATTGAAAAACTTTTACCGTCGCTTCAGTATCGCCACCAGCCCGATGCCGGTTGTTTATAGTTATGTCCAGCGAATGACAAAGATTGCCAAGACTATAAGAAGGAAAACCAGGGAATATCTTTCGACTTAACCTTACTGTGCAAAGTTTTTTAGTTGCAAGTTCATAGTTATTTACAGCAAGATGACTTTTTACAAATGAATAATCAAAATTTACATTGTGCGCAACAAAGATTTTGTTATGCAGTAAATGAAAAATTTTTTCCGCTACTTCTTCAAATAACGGTGCATCTTTCACCATGTCGTCGGTTATACCGGTCATGGATTGTATGTAGTAAGGAATAGGCTGCCGTGGATTGATTAATGTTTCATAAATTTCCACTACTCTGTCTCCATCAAAAACATGAATGCATATTTCGGTAATACCGTTAGCAGCGGCATATCCGCCCGTAGTTTCTATGTCAACAATAGCATACATGCAGGGTAAAAAGTAAGTATAAATTTCGGAATATTTATTTAAAAAGTCTTGTATCAAATTCAAATATCCCGGATGAAAGTAAGGCACATTTTGCAAATGCCGGGTGTCCGGGATTGATCAGAATATTATACTCATCTGGTATGATAGCCGAAGGTACTTTCAACATCAGTGATTTTTTTGTTTGTAAAAATTCATTACCAATGAAACGACAGTAATCAATATCATTTTGCCAGTTCAATTTTAAAGAATTAACTGATAGTGTTTGAAAAGTTGTATCAGGCACTTCTATATGCATCAACCTGTTAACTAAAATTTCCTCATAGGAGGATTGATAGATAAGAAGTTCCAGTAGGGATAGGGAAATAGAATAACTGGTATATATTACAGGTAGCCCGGGACTGTTCCAGCGTCCGCCCCATTTTTTTGCTCCTTCACCTGATATGTCATGACTGTAAATTTCTTTAGTAAAACGATAGACTATCATATAATAATGCCATGTTGCATTCTTCCGATTGCATTTATATGTTCTTGTATTCCTTCACCGCTAAGTAAGTCTGAGAAAGTCAGGAGTATTCCCATCATAGGTTTATCTCTTCTCAGCCACCTGTAAAAAGCTTCCGGGCTGGTAAATGTATCTAACCCCATTTCAATGAGTTCCTGCATTTTCAGAATGCGATCGACATAAATACCTTCGAAGGATTTATTATCTTTTGAATAACGTTGCAATGTTTTTTCGGAAAGATGTAATATAGAAGCCCATTCTTTTTGTGTAAAAGGAACCTTATTGGCTATTTTTTCAAATTTTTTGTAAGAAAAATCTTGTATAGCGGGTAGTATCTTTACACTCCTGTACATTGCACCAGGTTCATTCACTTTATTGGTATTCGCGTCGTCAGGCTTGTACTTTTTAGGACTTACCTTTTTTTTCATATCCAGTCATTTGTCGTACTAATTTACGACATTTGTCACGTTATTTCCAATTTTTATTTTAAACAACAGGCTTTCAGTTATTTATTATGAATAAGGACAAAATTGATATGTTTCGTAACAGGCTTGCCAAAGTGTTTCGGCATATTGGTAAACAAGCTAAAAGACTGGGAATAACATGCTACCGGGTGTATGATCATGATCTGCCGGAGTTTCCTTTCTGTATTGAATTTTACGGTGATAAATTATATGTCGCGGAATATAAACGCCGTCATAACATGACAGATGAAGAACATGATGAATGGATGGAAAAAAGCATTGAAGTGATTTGTGAAATTCTATCCGTATCAAAAGAGAATATATTTTTAAAACTCCGGCAGCGAAAACCCGGAAGACTTGGGCAGTATCAGAAGTTTGATGAAGTACAGCATGAATTCGTAATAGAAGAAAACGACCTGAAATTTATCGTTAACCTGAGTGATTACCTGGATACCGGTTTATTCCTGGATCACAGATTGACAAGAGAACGAGTAAGAGTGGAAGCAAAAGATAAAAAAGTATTGAATCTTTTTGCTTATACCGGTTCGTTTTCTGTTTTTGCTGCGGCTGGCGGGGCAGCAGAAGTAGTGACCGTAGATCTTTCAAAAACATATTTAAACTGGGCCGAAAGAAATATGCAGTTGAATGAGTTTTCAAATCAGGCAAAGTATAAATTCATTCATGCCGATGTATTGCAATATTTAAAAACATTGCCCCCCGATCATTTTGATTTAATAATAATGGATCCGCCTACTTTCAGCAATAGTAAAAGAATGGAAGATTTCCTGGATATACAAAGAGATCATGTTGGCCTAATAAATAATTGTTTGGTTATATTAAAACCCGGAGGCGTTCTTTATTTCAGCACTAATTTTCAAAAATTTATATTAGATAAAGAAAGCGTAAAAACGGATTCTATTAAGGATATTACAAGAGCTACTACACCTTTTGATTTTGAAGGTAAACTATTTCGTTATTGCTTCAGAATAATGAAATAGATACAGCATAGATTTTACCTAAAAAAAACTCCGGCTAATGCAGCCGGAGTTTTTTGCAGTAACATTCAAAATAATTAATACAAATAATTTAATGCAATTTGATCGTTTGCATTAAAGGTACGATTACCGCCGTTAGAGCAAGCCAGCATAAATGAGTTTGCATCCGGAGTTGAAGGTGTGCCAGGAATTAGCACTGCTCCTAAACCGGAAGGTGGTTTTTCTTCATTTATTTTTCTGCCGCCGCAACTATAAGAGCGGTTCATATAATCTGTATGACGGAAACCGATACAATGGCCTACTTCGTGTTGAAGTACAGATGCTACATACAGCAGGTTGGGATTGCTGCCATAAGCGGCTTCATTAGTATTCATTTTAACCTGGTTGTACGGATTGCCAGATGATGTTGGGAAACCTGATGAACCAAGAGTGATATAACCACCGCTTGGTCCTTCGTTGAAACCAACAATATCTATATTTCCGCCACTTTGTACGCGTTGGAAAGTTAATTGAAGACCGAGTGTATTGTAACGGGCAATCATAGTGTCAGTAGCAGTTACGTAAACAGCTGGAAGATTTGTTACAGAAATAGTAATAACCCGGGGCAGAGCGGTTACGAGGTTATACGTCCTATATTGTTCTGTATTAGCGATACGAAGAGTCGGTGTTGAAGATTGCTGTTCGTTTAATCTTTCTTCGCTCATGAAGATGTCTCCTTCAACTAGGTAACCACCTTCGGTTTTTGTTACCCATGTTTCATCTAAACCCAGGGCAGAAATTTTTGTTTTCACTTCCTGAGAAATTTCATCCTTTCCTACACGATCATTTTTTTTACAAGAAATAATAGCAACACAGGATAGAAGTAAAATGGCAAGTGAATTAGTCATTTTTTTCATGTAATTGTTTGTTTTTTGTGTTTGTGAAAATGTTTGAATGTTACTGCAAGCAACGCCTGCATGATAGCAAATGTTTGTCACCCAAAAGATACAGGGAAAAACTAATATGAAAAATTTTGGCAGACAAAAATTATATCTACAATGTTGCAATTAGTGAAAAAGAAAAACCCTCAGGTTATTACCTGAGGGTTTTTCATAAATGTTTGTTTCAGGTTCAATATAAATAACCTAAAGCAGTCTTATCGTTATTATTGAATGGACGGTTTACACCGCTGCCAATGCAAGCCAGCATCCAGCTTCCTGAATCTGCAGTTGTCGGCGTACCGGGAATATGTACAGCACCTACTGTAGATGCGCCTTCATTAGCAGTAGAGCCACCGCAACTGAATGAACGATCCATATAATCAGTATGACGGAATCCAATGCAATGGCCAGCTTCGTGTGCTAAAATAGTTGCGAGGTAATTAACAAAAGTCGATGAAGTGCCCGTTCCAATAGCTCTTGAATTTACTTTTACCTGCCCGTAAGGACTGCCACTGCTTGTAGGAAAACCTGCAGAAGCGAGATAACTGCCATTGGCATTTACAAAAGTTATATTCGCACCAGAACTCACAACTGTAAAAGTAAGTTGAAGATTTAATGCATTATAACGGTTGGCTAATTCCTGCAATGCTTGTGAATATCCTGCTTTAGCAGCGAGCTTATTATCCAAGGCAACAGTAATCGTACGTGGTAACCCTGTTACCAGGTTATTGGTACGATACTGCTCATTATTAGCAATGCGTAGAAAAGTTCCGCCTGGAGTGCCGTTTAAAAATTCTTCAGTAAGAATAATGTCTCCTTCTACGAGATAACCGTCTTCGGTGCGTTGAACATCGGAAGTGCCAAAACCATGATTATAGATTTTGGTCAGCGTTTCCTGTGATATCTCTTCCTGTTGCCTTGTTTCTTTTGCATTTTTTTTACAGGAAATAATGGTTAAAGACATTACAAAAAGTAATGCAGCAGTACGTGTAATTAGTTTCATACAGTTTAGGTTTTTTTATGTGTGTTTTGAAAAATGAAAATCCAGTGCCGTTTAGAAAGGTGTTAGAAAGATACAAACGTTTTGATAAAAGATCAGGGGTGGGTATAAAAATTTTGTCCTCAGATTTATTCAATACATTTGAGACATAGCAATTGAATGGTATGCGAACTGTACTTTCGATAAAATTTTCAGCAATAATCCTTAAGAGCCTTTTGTTTTTATTTAGTATTCCGATCACATCGTTAGTATTTTGTCAAATCAGTCCAGCGAATATTAGAAAATTTTCACCCGTTGTTTCTGCAAAATATGCCGGCAAAGAGGCGACATCTTTTTCCACGTTTCTAATAGCGGTGTCGGATAAAAATCGGTTTAAGGCATTTATTGGCAAATCTCCAGGTATTTTTACTATATACGAATATGGTTCTGCCAATGTTTTTCTTATCAGATGCAACTGGCAGGAGGTGATAGAAAAAATTGTAACACAACCCGAAGTGTTATTTATTGATGAACAAAGA
>CAMLEX010000132.1 GCA_946479055.1 uncultured Bacteroidota bacterium
TCTTCCTTTTTCACCGTGCACGCACCTGGAATAAGCGGGATAAAATATGGATGGGATTTGAACGCAAACGTGGGAAACTCAGCGATCTGAATGCATTATTACAAGGTAAAGGCAAGGATTTTTTTTCTGTGATCATTGGAGAAGAAAAAATATATACTACTATAAAGTATGTAATTACTCTCGATACAGATACTCAATTGCCCCGTGATGTTGCATGGAAACTGGCTGCTACCATGGCTCATCCATTAAACCATCCCATCTATTCGTCAAAAAAAAGAAGGGTAAAAGACGGATATGCCATCCTTCAGCCCCGTGTATCCAATAGTTTACATATTGCCGGTAGTTCTATTTATTCAAAAGTACATGGCAATGAACCGGGAACTGATCCTTACACAAAAGCTACTTCTGATGTATACCAGGATCTTTTTGAAGAAGGTTCTTTTATTGGAAAAGGTATTTATGATGTAGAAGCTTTTGAAAAAACATTAAAAGGAAGGTTTCCGCAAAACCGGATCTTAAGTCATGATCTTCTCGAAGGAGCTCATGCAAGGGCAGGATTAGTAACAGATGTGCAATTATATGAGGAATATCCTTCTTCTTATATTACAGATATGCAACGCCGCCACCGGTGGATAAGAGGTGATTGGCAGATTGCAATCTGGTTACTACCTTTTGTACCCGGTGCTGATAGGCGGATCCATAAAAATCCGCTTACTCTACTTTCAAAGTGGAAAATATTTGATAATCTACGCCGGAGCCTTATTCCTTTATCACTGTTACTCCTTCTTTTATTCAGTTGGCTGGTTTCTTCAAATCCGCTGTTCTGGACAGTTTCTGTGCTACTGATAATTTTTCTCCCCAGCCTCGTCAATTTTGGCTGGCAACTTTATAAAAAACCTGCTGATGTAGTTTTTATTCAGCATTTTATTTACACCAGCCGGTCTTTAAAAGATAGCCTGTTTCAACATGCTCTTGATTTTATTTGCCTTCCTTATGAAGTTTATAACAACACCGATGCGATAGTACGGACAATATGGCGAATGCTTATTTCCGGAAAAAATCTTTTGCAGTGGAATCCTTATACCAATTCTAGCGATCAAAAAACAATTGTCAATGCATACAAGATCATGTGGTTCGCCCCGTTTCTTGCCCTGGCAATTTTCTCTTATTTGGTATTTTTTTATCCGGTAACCCTTTTTAAAATTCTTCCTTTCCTGCTTACCTGGGCTCTTTCACCGTTAATCGTCTGGTATGTAAGCCGTCCTTTCCAAAAGAAAAAAATTGACATCACTGCGGAGCAAACCATTTACCTGCGCATGCTGGCGAGAAAGATATGGGCATTCTTTGAAACCTTTGTTGGCGAAGATGATAACTGGCTGCCTCCTGATAATTACCAGGAGCAACCCGTAGAACGAATTGCTCACCGTACATCACCTACTAATATAGGTGTTTCGTTGCTGGCCAGTCTTTCCGCTTACGACTTTGGCTATATTACAGCAGGAGAGCTGATTGATCTTACTGCCAATACTCTTACAACCATGCAGCGCATGGAAAAGTACAGGGGCCATCTCTACAATTGGTATGATACACGGACACTAGCGCCGCTCAGTCCCAGGTATGTCTCCACGGTAGATAGTGGAAACCTCATAGGTCATCTGATAACGTTGAAACAAGGATTGATTTCTATTCCAGAGAAAAAGATAGTTGATGAAAATATGTTTGAAGGACTGGTAGATGAAGTAAGGATATTAACAGAAAAAATAAAAAATCCATCTCTGCAAAAATTTCAACAGGAATTAACGGTTAGCTATCAACAAAATCTTGAGAATCCTGAAAGCGTTAAAAAATACCTTGATACACTTGAGCAATCGCTGACGAAAATTTTTGTCGAATTGGATTCAGATCCTGAAACCGAAGAGGATTGGTGGATCCAAAAAATATTTGTACACATCAAGAATATAAAGAATGACCTGGATATATATATTCCATGGTTGTACATGCCCCCAACTCCTGCAAAATTTGAAAATCTTATTCCTTCTTTACCTGGTATACCGACTATAAGCCAATTATCGAAAATTGAACAGATACTATTACAAAAGATCAATACCCTTTACACACCCGATAACACAGAAGACGAAAATGAATGGCTGTCCAATTACAGGGCTGCAATTACTGAGGCAGGAAGACGTGCAAAAGGAATGATTCTTATGGTTGAGCAACTTGAACTAAAATGTTCCCAGCTTGCCAATATAGATTATGATTTTTTATACGACAGATCACAGCACCTCTTAACAATTGGTTACAATGCGGACGAACACAGGAAAGATAACAGTTATTATGATCTGCTTGCTTCGGAAGCAAGGCTAACAACTTTTGTAGCTATAGCCCAGGGAAAGCTTCCGCAACAAAGCTGGTTTGCATTGGGTCGTCAGCTTACTAATATTGGAACCACTCCTATTCTTCTTTCATGGAGCGGTTCAATGTTTGAATATCTGATGCCACTCCTGGTAATGCCCAGTTATGAAAATACATTGCTTGATCAAACTACCAAAGCTGTTATTCAAAAACAAATAGAATACGGTCGGAAACGTGGAGTGCCGTGGGGAATTTCAGAGTCTGGATATAATATGGTAGACGCTAATTTAAACTATCAGTATCATCCGTTTGGTGTGCCGGGCCTTGGCTTCAAACGGGGACTGGCTGAAGATCTTGTTATTTCCCCTTATTCTACCGTAATGAGTTTGATGGTTGCGCCCCAATCTGCTTATGAAAATCTACTGGTATTAAAGAAAGAAGGCTTTGAAGGCAGGTTTGGTTTTTTTGAAGCGATAGATTATACGCCATCGCGGTTGTTGCGTAAACAAAATTATTCGATAATAAACTCTTTTATGGCGCACCACCAGGGTATGAGTTTTTTATCTATCAATCATTTTCTTCTTCATCAACCAATGCAGCAGCGTTTTGAAGCAGACGTGCAGATAAAATCAACATTGTTATTACTCCAGGAACGAATTCCGAGAGTTACTACATTCTATTCACCCAGTGTTCATGAAGCAGATACCAGCGTTACGCCCGGAAGCAATGGATTTATGCGTGTAATGAATACACCCAATACCACTACACCGGAAGTACAATTATTATCAAATGGAAGGTACCATGTTATGGTGACTAACGCCGGCGGCGGTTATAGCCGTTGGAAAAATCTTGCATTAACACGCTGGCGTGAAGATAGTACTTGTGATAACTGGGGAACTTTCTGTTTCATAAGAGATCTTGATAATAATGTTTCCTGGTCTACAGCCTTTCAACCCACATTGAAAGAGGGGGATAATTATGAAGCAGTTTTTTCTCAGGGGCGTGCAGAATTTCGTCGCCGGGATCTATCACTTGAAACACATACTGAGATCGTTGTATCACCGGAAGATGATATTGAATTACGGAGAGTACATATTACTAACCGTTCCCGTAAAAAAAGAACAATTGAAATAACCAGTTATACTGAAGTAGTATTAGCTTCTTCTATTGGCGATGAAATGCATCCTGCTTTCAGCAATCTTTTTGTACAAACAGAGATCAATGAGCAACGCAATGCGATCATCTGTACACGCCGACCCCGTTCTGACAGCGAAAACAATCCCTGGATGTTTCACTTAATGAAAGTACACGATGCGGAAATAAAAAATGTTTCTTATGAAACCGACAGGGATCAGTTTATTGGCCGGGGAAATTCAATTAATACGCCTAAAATACTTAATCAATCCACGCCTTTATCCGGCAGTAGCGGCTCAGTACTGGATCCTGTTGTTTCTATACAATACCGGATAGTATTGGAGCCTTATGAATCCGCTACTATTGATATGATCTTTGGTATAGCAGAAACTAAAGAGACATGTAATGTATTGATAGAAAGATACCAGGATCGTCATCTTATTAACCGAATACTTGAGTTGGCATGGACGCATAGCCAGGTCATATTAAGACAGATCAATGCTATAGAATCGGATGCACAATTATATTCACGGCTTGCGGGCTCCATCATTTTTGCCAATGCTTCTTTGCGAACCGATCCTGCTGTTATTCTGAAAAATCAGCGTGGACAATCAGGACTCTGGAGTTATTCTATATCGGGAGATCTGCCGATCGTTCTTTTACAAATAGAAGATTCTTCCAATATCGAAATGGTAAAACAGTTGGTACAAGCCCATGCTTATTGGCGGTTGAAAGGCCTGCTTGTTGATCTTGTAATATGGAATGAAGACCATGGAGGTTACCGTCAGATTTTGCATAACCAGATTCAGGGGCTTGTTTCGCCCGGTATCTCCATTGACTCAAGAGAACAACCAGGTGGTATATTTATTCGTTCAGCCGACCAGATATCAAATGAGGATCGGATATTATTTCAGACAGTCGCACATGTAGTAATTTCAGACAGGCTTGGAACTCTGGAAGAACAAATAGCCGGGCGAACCAAACTGAAAACAACAGTTCCATTTTTTAGCCCGACTAAATTCCCATCATCGCTTGTTACTTCCGTTACACCTCCTGCCGATCTGCAGTTCTTTAACGGATATGGTGGTTTTTCAAAAGATGGTAAAGAATATGTCATCATTACTACTGCTACTCAATCTACGCCAGCTCCCTGGATAAATGTTTTAGCTAATCCTCAATTTGGTAGCATAGTATCTGAAAGTGGTCAATCTTACACATGGGTTGAAAATGCACATGAGCTCCGGCTTACTCCCTGGAATAATGATCCTATAACAGATCTGAAAGGAGAAGCTTTTTATATACGTGATGAAGAAAGCGGAAGATTCTGGTCACCTACTCCCCTTCCAGCCCGTGGCAAGTCTCCTTATATTACCCGTCATGGATTTGGATACAGCATTTTTGAACATAGTGAAGATGGGATAGAGACTGAAATGTGTATGTACACGGATATTGAACAGCCTGTTAAGTTTATGGTGTTGAATGTTCGCAATAAATCCGGTCGGCTTCGCCGCATTTCCGTTACCGGTTATATAGAATGGGTGTTAGGTGATCTGCGTTCACGGTCATTGATGCACGTTATAACAGAGATGGATCTGCGCAGTGGTGCCATCCTTGCCCGAAACGCTTACAACAGTGAATTTGAAAACAGGGTCGCATTTTTTGATGTAGATGGACTTAATAAATCTTTTACAACTGACCGGGCAGAGTTCATTGGCAGAAATGGCGTCTTAAGCAATCCTGAAGCAATGCATAGAACAAAACTTTCCGGCAAGTCAGGAGCTGCATTAGATCCTTGTGCTGCAATACAAGTTGCATTCGATCTTGGGGATGAGGAAGAGCATAAAGTAGTATTCCGGCTTGGCGCGGGAAAAAATATACAGGAAGCTCTTGCTGTCATACGCAATTTTGAAGGAAGTGGTGCCGCCCAGACAACATTGGCAAAAGTTCGTCAATACTGGCAGGAAAACCTGGAAGCGGTGCAAATAGAAACACCGGATGTTGCAACAAATATTCTGGCTAATGGATGGCTGAATTACCAGACACAGGCTTGCCGCCTCTGGGCCCGAAGCGGCTTTTATCAATCAGGCGGTGCTTTTGGATTCAGGGATCAGCTTCAGGATGTATTATCACTAATGCATACAAAACCGCAATATGCAAAAGAACAAATCCTTGTATGTGCATCAAGACAGTTTAAAGAAGGCGACGTTCAGCATTGGTGGCATCCCCCGGCAGGAAGAGGCGTCCGTACAACCTGCTCTGATGATTTCCTGTGGCTGCCATTAGTAACAAGCCGCTACGTTGCTGCAACCGGAGATACGCACCTGTTGGAAGAGTCTATTCATTTCCTGGAAGGTCGTCTATTAAATGCTGACGAAGAATCGTACTATGATCTTCCGATAAAATCCGATCAATCCTCTACTTTATATGAACATTGTGTAAAGGCAATTGAACACGGATTTCGTTTTGGAGCAAACGGATTACCACTTATGGGATCGGGTGATTGGAACGATGGTATGGATAAGGTAGGTGAGCATGGAAAAGGAGAAAGTGTTTGGCTTGCATTTTTCTTTTATGATATTTTAATCCGCTTCATTGAAGTCGCCAACCTGAAAAATGACACCGTATTTGCAGAAAAATGCAGACAACGGGCTGAACAATTACGTAATAATATCAATCAGCATGCCTGGGATGGTGAATGGTACCGCCGTGCCTATTTTGACGACGGCACGCCATTGGGTTCCGCTATTAATGATGAATGTAAGATAGATTCCATTGCACAGAGCTGGTCGGTATTGTCAAAAGGAGGTGATCCTGTCCGCTCACTAAAGGCAATGCAATCCGCAGATAAATTTCTTGTCCGTAAAGAAGATCAGATCATACAATTATTTAATCCTCCGTTTGATAAATCAAATCTGAACCCTGGATATATAAAAGGTTATGTACCCGGCGTAAGAGAAAACGGCGGTCAGTATACACATGCCGCTATCTGGCTCGTAATGGCCTTTGCCGCATTAGAAGATAAACAAAAAACATGGGAGTTATTGCAGATGATCAATCCCATAAATCATGGCAACGATCTTGCATCAATAACGCAATATAAAGTGGAACCTTATGTCATAGCTGCGGATGTGTATGGAGTAAAAAGACATAAAGGTCGTGGTGGATGGACCTGGTACACAGGTTCGGCTGGCTGGATGTATCAATTGATCATTGAATCGTTTTTAGGAATAAAGAGGAAGGGCAATAGCTTAAGTTTTGCACCCTGCATCCCTTCGGCATGGCCATCCGTCAAAATAAATTACCGATATATGGATACTGTGTATCATATTGAGTTAGTACAAACTCAACCTGCAAATAAGACTACCACGAAAGTGGTGGTAGATGGCGTAGAAGAAAGCAGCAAGGTTATATTCCTGCAAAATGACGGTAAACCACACGAGGTAAAAATTTTCATTGAAAAAATGAATTTGGTAAAAAACACGGACCTGCATTGATCAATAGAAAAATCAGTAATGATAACGTGCTGGTTTTTCGCCAACAATTTTCCCGGAAAAAGACTGAAAACAAATCATTCATGATATGGCTGATTTTTTGCGGCTCCAATTATATACTTCTATAAATTATTTAAAATGGACATAATTATTGAAACCCCGAAAGGCAGCAGCGAAAAATATAAATATGATGAAGCTCTCAGACTTTTCAGGCTGCATAAAACATTACCCGCTGGACTGGTTTTCCCGTTTGACTTTGGGTTTATTCCCGGCACACAGGGAGATGACGGTGACCCTCTTGATGTATTAGTCATTTCTGAATTCCAGACTTTTCCCGGTTGTATAATGGATTGCCGCCTGGTGGGATGTATCGAAGCTGAACAATTTAAGGAAGGCTCCAAGCTACGTAACGACCGATTCCTGGCGGTACCTGAACAGAGCCGTGTATTTGAGAACGCCATTTCAATAGAAGATATTCCTTCAACACTTATCATCGAAATAGAAACGTTTTTTATTAATTATATGCATGGCCAGGGAAAAGAAATTCATCTCATAGGAAATCTCAATGCTTCCCAGGCTATTTCCCTGCTTAGCAATACACGAAATGGTGCGAGTAAATTTGCAACAAGCTAAGACGGAGATTTTTGACTTTCATCGCATGATGAATTTATGGTAGCTCCGATACGTAGCGAAACATAAGATTAATAAATTAAAAACTAAACCAATGAAAAAAGGTGAATCGTTCTTGTTTGTATTGCTTTTTATTTGGGCTTGCAACAACGCTGGAAAAGACAGCGTAGAAAAAGCCGACTCGGTGAATGAAGCTAAACTCGATTCATCGACTGTGAATACCCCGCCGCCAACTATCGCAACAGATGAGGAAAGTTCTTCATTCCTTGTCAGGGCAGCCAATGGAGGAATGGAAGAAATGCAACTGGGCGAAATTGCCCGGCAAAAAGCAGTGAATCAGAATGTAAAAGATTTTGGTACTATGATGGTAAAGGATCATTCTGCCGAAAACGATGTTGTTAAAGCCATGGCTGCCCGCAGAAATGTAACATTACCAACCGCGGTGGGTGATAAAGAAAAGAAAGAAATAAACGATTTGAATAAAAAAAGTGGGGCCGGTTTTGACATAGCCTATATGAAGAATATGATTCGAAATCATACTAAAAAGATAACCCTTTTTGAGAACGCTTCAGACAAAGTAAAAGATACAGAAGTAAAAACATTTATCGACAATGCGCTGCCTCAATTGAGAAATTACCTGGATTCAGCTAAAGCCATTCAGAAAGGTCTATAATAGGACTGTCCCTGCCCTGTGTTTTTCTTTTGAACTAATCCCTTAAAATTATTACCGGTTTTTTTAAAAAGAAATGAATAGTCGGTAAAATTGTACATGGTTGGCCCTGTTACATATAAAAAACTATTGTGTTTATTCACCTTCAGATCCTGTAACAAAATATTCAGGTTATTTTTTTGTTCTTTATTGATAGCTACAGCGCTTTTAGTTGATTTGAAAAAATTTTGTTCTTTTTTATCCTTTTCGTATTGATGAAAGATCAGCAAATGGATGGCGATCAGTAAAAGGATTTGCTTCATACAACTACGTTTAGTATTGCCAGGGGAGATACTGAAAAAAACATGCCATTGACCTTTGAAACTTACTATATAATTATTACGGGCTATTTGATCAGGCAGGGCTTATTTACATACAATCGTTAAAGATCTTAATATGTATACCCCTGTTTATTGTAGAGTTATTTACCCAGCCCTGCCGACTTTTTGCCTCTACCGATGTTTTTTAACCAAGCATGTTAGTAAGTTTTCCAGAAACAGGAACACTTCCATTGAAAAATTTGCAAACCCTGAAAGAAATGACAAGAGGTGCTGATACCGGAGTATTTGTTTTTAAAAAAAATTAGTAACCCAAAGAAGCGATGAATATCCGGACAAACTAAACTATTCTGTATTGAGTCTTACATTTTATTGTACCATTTTAGTACACTGAGATTTCCGTTTAATAATACCAATACAAGGCATCAAACCAGCAGTAGTGAAATATGTAAATTGCAAACTATTTCATTCCTGAATTTATTAATCATTTTACGACAACGATTACCTGATGACAACTTGTGAGCGGGAGCTGTTATAGATTTTATCATGTAATTCTTTCAATAAGGATTCCGGAATTTTTATTTCTTTACGATCATACGTCATCAGTCCATTGGTTTCCACTTCCACATCTGTTGTTTGTGTATACACAGCAGCGGATAAACCTTTAGAAATAAGGTCAGGGATCCGGTCCATTAATTCTGAATAGCGCTTTAAGAGCTCTTCTTTACTTTTAAAACTTTGATAGCCCCAGTTATTTTTTTCCTGCCAGGTATGATTTTCGACGGGAAGTCCCAAGCCTCCAAATTCACCAAGAACCAACACTCTTTTCTTCCCAAATAAATCAGGCTGTGGCATCAATGGTTCAGGATAATTATGCAGGTCTATGATATGGCCCACATCTACAAAATTTCCACCACTGGCGGTATTAACCAGCCTGGATTGATCTTTTTGCATTGTCCATTCTACAATTTCTTTTGTTTTAAACTGACCCCAGGCTTCATTGAACGGAACCCATACAATGATACTGGGAAAGTTGTGAAAATCCTGCATAATCTCATTCCATTCTGTACGAAAAATAGATTCAGATTCCTGGGTTCTTTCTTTGTCTGTAGCACCGCCATAA
>CAMLEX010000133.1 GCA_946479055.1 uncultured Bacteroidota bacterium
TTTTCCCATCCATTTTTTAAAATCAGCTACCTTCTCACGGCTAACGATAGATTCTTTATCCACGGCTGGTTTCAGGTTCAATAAAAGACGGTTGCCAAAATAATCATGTATCTGGTCTATACTCGCAATGGAAACATAGAAAGAACGGCTAATCCTGAAATACCTGTCAGGGTCAAGCATTTCTTCCAGTTCATCCATGGTATAATCCACTACATATTTTTTGTTGTCATTGGTTTTGAAAAAATTCAACCGTCCGTCGCTATAGAAATAAGCGATATCCTGAACTTCAATGCTGATCAGCTTCTGTGCATGTTTTACAAGGAAACGTTTACGGAATTCTTTGGGTTGTAATTTTTGTCTCAGCTCTTTTACCAAACTATCTACATTCAATGGATCTGAAGATCCATTATTACTACCATACATCGACTGCAGGTTTTTTAACTTATTAAGTGCATTCTCCAGGTCCTCTTTCTGTATAGGCTTTAACAGGTAGTCAACACTATTTACTTTGAAAGCCTTCAACGCATATTCATCATATGAAGTGGTAAAGATGACTGTACTTTTAACTTCTATTTTATCAAATATTTCAAAACTCTGACCATCGGCAAGTTCAATGTCCATCAGTATAAGATCAGGACTCGGATTTTGTTCCAGCCAGTTCACAGAAGACCGGATACTGTCTGCTACTCCTACTACTTCAGCGGAGCTATCAACGATTTCCAATGTTTTGCGAAGTTTTTTGACAGCCAGTTCTTCATCTTCAATGATTAAGACTTTCATAACCTAAGTTTTTGGTGTGTAGGAAGCAAGTTACTTCAATGAAACCTACTCTCAAACACTCAGATATGCTATTTGAGATTTTCTATGAATGAATTGTGTTTTTGGAGTATAAACTGTTACTAAAAGTTTGAGATTTGAAGTTTTAAGTTTGAGGTTAGGCGTACTGCAGAAGAAAAGATCCTACTAATTCCGATAGTTCCACCTTTGGAAAACTTTAAAACTAAAACTATAAAACCCAGGTACTTCAACTTTCAACAACTTCAAACATCGAACCTCAAACATCGAACCTTTAAGGCTGTATCAACGGAACTACCACGGCAAATTCTTTCCCATCATCTCTTACGCTTATTTCTTCCTTCTTCATTAAGCGGTATTTTTTTACAATATTGGTCAGCCCTATTTTGTTAGAAGCTACCATCCGGTCCTTTCGCTGCAGGTTATTGGTAACAACCAATTTTCCGCTGTTAGTGGTCATTATCAATATCTGGAGAGGGCTATCTTTAAGTATCATATTATGCTTTACCGCATTTTCCACCAGCATTTGCAATGTCAGTGGTGGTAGTTGGTAACCATTATATTTTTCATTGATCCGGATTTCCATTTCCAACCCATCGCCATATCTTGTTTTTAACAGGTGAAAATAGGAGTTGATAAACTGCATTTCCGATTCCAGTGAAGTAAGGCCATCTTCATTGGTACGCAATAAATACCGGTATACTTTACTCATCTCATCCAAGAACTTTTCCGCCTTTTCCGAATCATCACTGATCAGGGATGAAAGAGAATTTAAACTATTAAAAAGAAAATGTGGGTTTACCTGTCCTTTCAATCCTTCGAGTTGGCTTTGCAGGTTTTCCCGCTTCAACTGATCCGCTTCATCCACCATCTCCCGCCATTTTTCATAAAATGCGGCTCCCTCATTAAAACTGGTAGCAAGCAGGTTGCAGGAAGCCCCCACAATCAGAACCCAGGGATAATTCTCCAGCTTCACCGGCATGCCCTGTATGCCAATATATTCGTAACCATAATACAACACTGTAACCGCCGCCGCCATAATAGCGACAAAACATAATAACTCAAGTCCTATACGCTTAAAAGTCTGGCTGTATTTGGGAAATCGGTTCAGCAGGATAGTGGCTATCATACTACACAGAATGTATATAATAAGAACTACAGTAGCACTAACCAGGGTTGGAACCAAAAAATTAGAAAGGCTGTCAAAATATACAGCGCCAAACACAAAATAGTTAATAATAATAGCTACCGGCGGTATTATTAAAACACCTATCAGCCTTTCTTTGCTACTATAGCTTAATGTTTTCATATTGTAAAACAACTCACTCATCTGCCTGTATATCTAAATTATCTGTTTGGACACTTTACCAACTATACGGCAGCATGAACTGTCATTAATAAGGATGAATTGTTATTTTAATGTACTGAACTGTAAGGTCAAATTACAAAATAAGAATTAATAACTGGCAGAAATAGCATCCCCTGGCCGAAAAAACAGGTCTGCAGACGCCAGCAGAAAATAGATTCGTCACCGTTTCCAGTGATAAAAGATAGCATGTTCGGCGATTGTCGGGGCTTTGTTTTCCATGCATTTTTATACCGTCAATTACAGGTGCCTGACAAATTCATTTTTATACTCATTTAAACCTCTTATTTATGAAAAGAACCAGCAAATGAAAATTACCTAAGAAGTTTAGTTTGCCTTAAACAACTATAAAAATATTTTAAGGTTCAGATGAGCAGCAATTATTTACCCGGCCCCACTACTTGCAGTAACAGTTAGTTGCAAAAAGATACTGAAGAAAAATCAGCAACTGGACAGTAGATAATCATCTGAAGCCGGTTAAAAAATTTTTACTTTATCATATAACAAAAGCCTTCTTTCGAAGGCCTTTGTTATATCAATATATAATTCTGTAATGCTATCAACGCGTATAATTTCAAATAATTTATTATTTTTTACCGATCCTGTATAATCTTCCATCATCAGTAACAGCGTATAATGCTCCATCCTTACCCTGTGTTATATCTCTGAACCGCTGACCTTCATCAGCCAATAATCTTTCTTCTCCCATCACTTTATTATTTTCTATAACCAGCCTGGCAATATGGGTACTGCTTAAACCACCGATAAATAAATTGTTTTTCCATTCAGGAATACTATCGCTGCTATAAAAGGTCATTCCGCTTGGCGATATTACAGGATCCCAATAATACACAGGTTGTTCCATGCCCTCCTTCTGAGTGATTCCTTTGCCAATAGTTTGTCCGCTATATTCCTGTCCATAGGTGATCTCAGGCCAGCCATAGTTTTTTCCAGGTTGAATAAGATTCAGTTCATCACCGCCTCTTGGTCCAAATTCATTTTCCCAAAGATCACCGGTTACCGGGTGAAAGGCCAACCCCTGAACATTTCTGTGTCCATAAGAATATAATTCAGGCCTTGCAGCTGAATTGTTCAAAAATGGATTACCGGGAGCAGGTTTACCCTCTGTTGTGATGCGGATGATCTTGCCAAGACCGGAATTGATATCCTGGGCCTGTGGTCTTGTTTCTTTATCCGAACGTTCACCCGTACTGAAAATTAAATTACCTGTTTTATCAAAAAGTATTCTTGATCCGTAATGCAACACTCCATCGTAAGCAGGTGTTGCACTGTAAATAACCGTGAAGCTTTCGATTTTCTTTTCATCGACAGATAATTTTCCTTTAGCCACAGAAGTCAGATTCCCCCCGGATGTGTTTTCTGAAAATGTCCAATAAATCATCCTGTTGCTTGCAAATGCAGGATCGGTTGTAAGCCCTAATAAGCCGCCCTGCCCATTATCATTCACAGCCGGTAGTCCGGTAATTGGAGCACTAAGATTTCCGGAAGTTGTGGCGATTCTCATTGTCCCCACTTTTTCCGTAATTAAAAATCTGCCATCCGGAAGAGTAGTAATTCCCCATGGTTTGGTTAGTTCTTTGCTAAGTATTCTGGCTTCAAAAGGTGTTTTTGTTTTAACTGCACCGATCCGTGTTTGTCCCTCAAAAGCAGGTTTATATTTTGTGTTGGGTGCTTTTGTTTCCACCGGTACTGCACTTGAATCTGTAGTACTCGAATTATTTACTTTGGGAGTTTGGTTAGCACATGCGGTTAAAAAAATGGTAATAGCAGTAATGATGCCAGGCAAAGATTTATAAACCATCGCAAAAATTTTTAATGAATGAATACGCAAATTTAAAGATAAACAGATGTTCGGCCCGCCCACTTATCAAAAAGAAGCGAAGAGGATGATAAGGTATACGTTTTTTTCTCACGCAGTATTCCGGGAATATCAATTACATAAATTATCCAAAACATTTCATTCTTATAAAAGTCAAGTCTTTAATTGGTTTGGTTATTTTCTTTCTTCCGTTCAGTAATGAAATTTGAGATCTTGTTTTAACCATTAAAAACCTGGCAATGAAAAACAGGATAACGTCTTTTTTCCTGATTTACTATGGACGCAAACGGGTAATCAGTTTGGTACATACAAATTTTCAGACATTGAGATAATCCAAACCTGATTATATGAAAAATTCAAAGAACACTCCGATCGCTTTTCTTTTTTATCAGCTATTATTTTCTAAAACTGAGCGATACTATTTTACGACCATTGAAGGGCATACCTAAACCTGATTTTACTGATGAGTATTATTCAACCATGTTGTAGCCAAGTGTTGCAATAAAATATCCCTAAAGCTACCCAACCATTCTTCTAACCCGGTATATCTTTGTATGACAAACACTAACATTGCCAGATACAGAACAACTAATAAAGGGCTGTATAGCAGGCGACAGGACTTTTCAAACAAAGCTCTACGATCTCTTTGCACCCAAAATGCTGGGAGTGTGCATGCGATACGCAAAAAACAGGGAAGAAGCAGAAGATATTCTGCTTGAAGGTTTTCTAAGAGTCTTCACGTACATCAAAAAATTTCAGGGGACTGGTTCTTTCGAAGGTTGGATACGGAGGATCATGATAAACTGCGCTTTAGTTCGGTACAGAAATAAATCACAACTGTATCCAGTTAGTCTATTAGATGCTGAGAAAGCTGGCACAACCGCTGAACCTGATATATTTTCCAAACTGGATGCAAAGGAATTGCTTTTGCTCGTTCAGTCTTTACCAGCCGGTTACCGGCTTGTTTTCAACTTATATGTATTTGAAGGTTACAAACACCGCGAGATCGCTGAAGCACTCGGCATTTCGGAAGGCACTTCCAAATCGAATCTTTCCGATGCCCGGTCAATACTGCAAAAAGCATTAATGAGAAAAAATTTAGTTCATTATAAATAGAAGCCGATGAGCAATGATCTACACGATATTGATGATCTGTTCCGTTCAGCACTTGAAGAAAACGAAGAAACTCCTTCCGCTTCTTTAAAGGAAAGCCTGCTTGCTAATCTTGATAAAAAAGATGCTGAATCGTACAAAAAGAAGTTTGTTGGATGGAAAAGAGCAGCGCTTCTTTTACTGCTGGTTTTAGCAGGATTTATTTTGTATGACTCTGGTATAGTGAAAACCGATGCGGGTCATTCAACTAAAAAAACCGTTACTAAAAAAATCAATACAGGAACTCCTGGTAAAGACGCTGTAAATGATCAGGGATCAGATAACACAAAAACTGGTAAGCAAATTCCTGAGAACGGAAAAATAGTAAGCAAAAAAGAAAGTACCGATAACGAAAATGTTAATGATAATGCTGATGAATTAATCTCACCCAACCAAAAAGAAAACAGGGAGCTAAATAAAGATCTTGTTCTGATTAAGAAAAATAAAGAGAATAGTGAATTAACCGCTCAAAAAAACAAACAATCTGCGAAGCAAATAAATTCAATTACCGGCAATAAAGAAAAGGAGCCAACTCCTGGTCTGTCGAAACCCGGCAATACTGATAAAAAAGATGTAAGCACATCCGGAGAGAACTTAACAAAAGAAAAAAGAAGCTTTGAGCCTGCAATTGAAAAAATTAATAACCGGCCGTTTATCAGTATGCAAAATCCGATGGCTACGGTATTTAAAATGCCTGCCGCCATTGACTCTTTTTTGAAAAACAACACGGCGAAAAATACAGGGCAAAAAAGGATACATCATTTCAAACCTTATTGGACCATTACCGGGTTGGTGAGCTACGACAGGGTAAATTATATGCTGGACAGCGATCAGCCAAATGCTATAACTTCTATTCAGCACCGCGAAGTGCATGAACCTTCTTTCTCTGTTGGAATTTTAGCGACAAGGCAACTGAAAGAAAAATGGGGGTTGCAAACAGGTCTTGTTTATTCCAATACAGCTATTGGTATCAGCCCGCAAAAGATATATGCCTTACAGGATCCTGCAGGTGATATTGCCTACAAATACATTACTTCATCGGGCTATGTGTATATAAAACCAGGTTTTGGTACACCACCTGCTTTTGGTGATAGTATCACAACCACAGAAGCAAAGCATAGCTTACACTCACTAAGTGTACCTGTAGTCATTAAATATATTATTGGAAGAAATAAACTCCTTTTTATGCCCGGCACCGGTATTGAAGCCAATTTTATTACAAGAGCAAAACTGGAAATAGAAATAGAAGATGCAGCTAACCGTGAAACTGTTTTCATTAATAAACTCAGTGGCGCTAAATCATTTTACTGGTCACTGGTTGCTGATGCTGAACTGCGGTATAACCTAAATAAGAAATTTTCATTTAGCCTTCGCCCCGTGTTCAGGTATGCCATCTCACCGATCACAGAAAATAATGTGGTAGAAACTTTTCCTTATAGTTTTGGAGCCAGCCTGGGAATCACTTATAAATTTTGATAACTATTTTGAACATCGCCCAACCAAAGTTTATTTAACTGCTATCTAATTTTCAGATAGATTAATCTTTCTTCAACTTTTCACCAGTTGTTTTCCTGAAGCATAGTATAATCCGGCTATGCAATTATTAATTTTTATCAAAACGATAAAATATGAAATGAGCTATAAAAATTTTCGAGCAATTTATACCAACAGCGATGAAAATTTTTATGGTGAATTCCATCCCGGATCAGGTCCGGGACAAGTTGTGACCAAAAACCTGTCTGCCGACAGGCAGGCAATAAATAATATACAAATGAAACATTCAATATTGCTGACAGCAACAATTTTGCTGTTGCTCCTATCTTGCAAAAAAGATAAGACCCATCTTATTGACTCAGGATACAAACCTGATGTAAGCATTACAAGGTTTACCAACAGTACCAATATCACCAATCCTTATTTTCCGGCTACGGTGGGCAAAAAATATATTTATGAAGGACAAACTGAAGATGGCCTTGAACGGATAGAAGAACAACGGCTCACTACTACCAAAACCATATTGGGCATTACCTGCATTATAGTCAACTTCAAAGCCTATCTCAATGGAACATTGATTGAAGAAGCCTGGGACTGGTATGCGCAGGATAACGACGGCACTGTATGGTATTTTGGTGAAGCGGTAGACAATTACAATACTAATGGAAGCCTGCAAGATCATGCAGGCTCCTGGGAAGCCGGTGTAGATGGCGCACAGCCTGGCACGATCATGCCCGCTAATCCCCAGGCGGGAATGTCTTACCGTGAAGAATATTATTTCAATCATGCAGAAGACCGGGCTGAAATAACAGCAACGGGACAAACTGTTAGTATTCCTTTCGGCACTTACAACGATTGTATCCAAACAAGAAACTGGACAGAGCTAGAACCCGATCAATATGAAAATAAATTTTATGCTCCGGGTATAGGTTTGGTTAAAGAAGTAAATGTTACAGACAATACGGAAATCGTATTAATAGCTATTCAGTAAGTTTTTCAAAAGAACTAAATTTTAGAAAAAGGTGATGGTGATATTGGTGAGTATAATGCTTTTAAAAAAAATAATACCAATTGTTCATGAAACTTCTACTGCTATATTTTGTCACAAGCTTGCCTGGTTTAATTTCATCAGCTCAAAAAATAACCATCAGCGGATATGTAAAAGATGAAATATCCAAAGAAGCATTGATTGGCGCCTCTGTTGTAAACGCAAATAACAAAACCGGAACCTCTACCAATCAATATGGCTTTTTTTCTTTAACAGTTCCTTCAGCTGATACTAGTGAATTAATTATCTCCTACCAAGGTTATAAACTTCAGGCAAAAAAAATAATTGCAACAGAGAATGTCCGGTTAGATGTGCTGTTGGAAAATACAACCGGTATTTTAGGCGAAGTAGTGGTAACAGCTACAAAGAATGATCGCAACGTACAAAAAGCACAAATGGGGATTATTGATGTGCCCCTTAGGGCTATTAAAAACTTGCCAGTACTCATCGGAGAAAGAGATTTGATGAAGATTATCCAGTTACTGCCCGGCGTACAGGGCAGCCAGGAAGGAACGACCGGTTTCTATGTACGGGGCGGTAACCTGGACCAAAACTTAGTGCAGCTAGACGAAGCAACAGTTTATAATTCCAATCACCTGTTTGGTTTGTTCAGCACATTCAATATAAACTCCATCAATAATGTACAACTGATTAAAGGCGGTTTTCCCGCTGAATATGGCGGTAGGCTCAGTTCTATTTTAAATATTACAATGAAAGAAGGCAATAAAACCAAATACCAGGTGGAAGGAGGTATTGGTTTACTTTCCAACAATCTTACTGTGCAGGGCCCCATTCAAAAAAACAAATCTTCGTTTATCATCTCTGCCAGAAGGAGTCATATTGATTTGCTGTTAAAAGCATTTGGTGGATCAAAAGAAAGTATGTCATATAAATTTTATGATGTGAATGCCAAAATGAATTTTGAGCTGGGCAAGAAAGACCATGTTTTTCTGAGTTTCTTTAAAGGAAATGACAATGCGGCTTACAACAATGCAAACAGCTTAAACTATACCACTGATTTTGGAAACAGCACCGGCACTTTGCGTTGGAACCATTTGTTGGGGAGCAAAATTTTTTCCAATACTTCCATTATCTATAATGACTATAATCTGGGCCTTGCCACTTCTCAGAACAATTATTATTCCTTGCTTTATACAGGCATCAGGGATATTACTGCGAAAACTGATTTCACCATTACACCCAATACCAAGCATAAAATAAAAACCGGTTTCTCCTTTACCCGGCACAGATTGTCCCCTGCTTCATTTTCTGCCAGTATCCCCGGACGGGGAAACCGATTGAAAATAAATAAAGACAGCATTGATAAATTATCCTCCAACGAAATGGCTTTTTATGCCGGCGATGAGTTTGATGCTTCAGAAAAATTCAGTGTTAATTATGGCCTCAGGGTTCCCGTCTTTACTGCATCTGGTAAAACCTGGTCATTTATTGAACCACGCATCACCACCAAATTATCTGTTAGTCCTGCTTCATCAATAAAAGCATCTTATACAAGAATGAACCAGTTTCTTCACCTGATTCCCAACTCTACCGCCGGATTGCCTACTGATATCTGGGTCCCGTCCAGCAATAAAACAAAACCTCAATCTTCCACACAGTATGCCGTGGGGTACTTCAGAAATTTTAAAGACAATGCTATTGAAACCAGCGTTGAAATTTATTTCAAGAATATGGATAACCAGGTCTTGTTCGGAGAAGGGAAACAACTGAAAATAAATGTTGACCTGGATAGCCTGATTGTATATGGTAAAGGAGAAAGCTATGGCACCGAGTTTTTCGTGAAAAAAAATACAGGTAAACTCACCGGATGGATTTCTTACACGCTGTCAAAGACTACTCAAAAATTTAAAGATTTAAATTTTGGAAAAGGATTTCCTTTCAAATATGACAGGCGGCATGTTTTGTCAGTAACAGCCAGTTATCAGCTTACCAAAAGGTGGACCTTAAGTTCTGTTTTTG
>CAMLEX010000134.1 GCA_946479055.1 uncultured Bacteroidota bacterium
CCTGTAAATTATTCAACCATCCGATCCTTTCCGCCGTGTTTTCAAAAAGAAGGTCAATGCAGGCATCAATCGGTTTGCCTGGAACATAGTCAGCGGGTGCCTGTATGTATGTTAATTGTATAACATCTTTTGCAGTATGAGAGAATAATTCATCTTTTATTTCGTCATTAGCAATCACCAGCACATTCATAGACTATTTTTTGCAAAGAAAGTGCATAAAGCTATATTCGCTATGGCAAATTTTTAAAGAAATAATATGGATAGAATAATAATCAGAACAGAAAAAGCACCCGCTCCAATTGGACCTTATAATCAGGGGGTACTGGCAGGAGATACATTATATATTTCCGGCCAGATAAGTATTGACCCGGTAACAGGGCAGCTAAAGAAAAAAGATATCCAGGAAGAGACACACCAGGTGATGCAAAATCTGAAAGCCATTTTGGTGGCTGCCAACATGGGCTTTAATCATGTAGTGAAAGCAACCATTTTTATCATGGATATGCAACAGTTTAGCGAGATCAATGAAGTTTATGGAAAATATTTTGAAGGCGATTTTCCTGCAAGAGAGACAATACAGGTAGCTGCATTGCCTAAATCTGTGAATGTGGAAATAAGTATGATCGCTGTGAAGTAAATGTTTGAAGTTTGAGGTTCGGGGTTTGAAGTTGTCCTGAATTTTAAAAATGATTCATAGGGCAATAATTAAGCAGTTATTCAAGTTCAGACGATTGGTTTTATAACATATCTTCAAAAATTTTGTTTATAAAAAACGACAATATAAAGCTAAGGAGCTTTTCCAATAATCTCAAACCTCGAATTTCAAACCCCAAATTGCCTCTGCTTCATGCGACGGTTTCTTCGTTATATATTATTAAAGCCGGTATTATGGGCTGCGGGGAAATTTTCTTCCAGGCCAGAGAGACAAAGAATATTTCCGGCACTTGATAAATTGTATGAGGATATTGTTCAGCATCCGGGTAAAAAAGGCATTGTTATTCCTTTCGACGAGCATGCCGGAAAGTTTATCATTTTTTCAGATCAGCATAAGGGTGGCCGGGATGGAGCTGATGATTTTGCATTGGCAGAAACCAATTACCTGGCTGCATTAGAATATTACAACACCAACCATTTTTCCCTCGTATGCCTGGGCGATTGCGAAGAGTTATGGGAAAATACATTAGGAAAGGTAAAAGATAGTTACCCAAAAACCTTTGAAGCCGAAAAAAAATTTATTGAAAGAAAATCTTTTGTAAAGATCCTGGGCAACCATGATTTGTATTGGGGTAATGATCCATTTGCCTGGTGGCAGTTAAAAAAAATTTATGGAGAGGAGGTGAAAATTTATGAAGCTGTGGTGTTGGCTGTAAGTATTGCCGGCCGGCCTTTCCGGATTTTCTGTACACATGGCCACCAGGGCGATGCACAAAGTGATGGCAACTGGTTCAGTAAGTTCTTTGTAGCCAGGATCTGGGCGCCTTTCCAGGCTTATTTGCGCATCAATCCTAATACGGCAGCTTATAATAATGAGAAAAAATCATTGCATAACGAGATCATGTACGAGTGGTCGGCGGTTCAAAAAGATACATTATTAATAACAGGGCATACACATCAGCCTGTGTTTGTTTCGCTGACACATATTGAAAGATTGTACAGGGAATTGCAAGCTGCTAAATTAAAGAATGACCTTGTTTCAATGGAGCAGGTAAAAAAAGAGATACGCAAAAGAGAGAAAGAATTTGCAGCTGTAGCGATAGATTATCTCACGATGAAGCCATCTTATTTTAACAGCGGTTGTTGTTGTTTTATTGATGGAGACATTACAGGAATTGAAATAGAAGATGGAAAAATCCGTCTTATTAAATGGACTTTGGAAAATGAAGTTCCGCAAAGACAGTTGCTGGAGGAAATTTCGCTGGCGGATTTAGCGAAAAGATTATAGATGCTTTTTTAATAAAGAAAATGGTAATGTATTCCGCAGAAAAAACCCTCTCAATATGAAAGGGTTTTGTTTCTATTTTTAAAAGGCTTTTTTCCATTTATTATTATCCCTGTTCCAATCCGGTAATTTTTTCTCAGGATCAAGGATCACTTCTTTTATTTCACTGGTGGTGGGTACGCCGAAAGTCCATTCTGCCCCACGTTGCCATACTTCTACCGGCAGATTGATGGTGTGTTCTTTACCATTGGCTTCTTTTACCAATACCGCTACAGGCATTGGCATTTTTTCCAAATTTTCCAATGTAATATCCGCACCATTTTCAGGAATATTTTTTACATATTTAACCGCTTTTACCGATTGATCCAGTTTCCAGGTATTTAATACCCAGGCCCGCCAGAACCAGTCAAGATCTTCACCCGCTACATTTTCTATTGTATGAAAAAAGTCCCAGGGTGTAGGATGTTTAAATGCCCAGCGATTGATATATTCCTTAAATGCAGCATCAAAACGTTCAGGCGTTAACACTGATTCACGCAAAGCATGTAACATCATCGAAGGTTTCATATAAGCGGCTACACCCAGGTTTTCCTGTTGTACCACATCCGGTGTGTTATACAGACCATCCATCTTATCGCCAAACGTATATTTGATCATGAAAGAAGATGAAGGATCATCAAAAAAACTTTGCTGTTTGAATTCTCCTTTATTAAATGCTTCAGTAGAAAGATCATTAATAAAAGTATTGAAGCCTTCATCCATCCAGGCATATTTTCTTTCATTGCTACCTACGATCATGGGAAACCAGGTATGACCGAATTCATGATCAGTAACGTCCCAAAGACTACTGCCTGTTGATGAATAACTACAAAAAACAATACCCGGATATTCCATACCGCCAACAATACCTGCTACGTTGACGGCAGCAGGATAAGGATATTCAAACCATTTATCAGAATAATGTTCGATAGATCCCTTTACCATTTCTGTAGAACGACGCCAGTCATTTCCTTTTTTATCTTTTGTACTTTCAACAGGATAGGCACTGATAGCCAATGATTTTTTTCCACTGGGTAAATTGATCTTGGCCGCATCCAGTATAAATGCTTTGGATGCTCCCCATGCTACATCCCTGGTATTTTGAATTTTAAATTTCCAGGTAGAATTTCCTTTTTTGGCCTGAGTTTTTTTATCGGTAATATCTTTTTCGCTGCGGATCACAACCGTTTTATCACTGCCTTTTGCTTCGTTATATCTTTTTAACTGATCAGCTGTAAAGCATTCCTGCGGATTGAGCAATTCACCCGAACCCACTACAATTATATCCGATGGAGCCGTAACATTAAATGCTATATCTCCATATTCCAGGTAAAACTCTCCGGCACCGAGATAAGGCAATACATTCCATCCCTGTATATCATCATAAACGCAAAGACGAGGGAACCATTGAGCTATTTCATATACCCAACCATTTTTTGTACTCAATCTTCCCATACGGTCGGTTCCATACTGAGGAACTTCGAATTCAAACTGGATAGAAAGTTTTACTTTGTCTCCTGCTGATTTCAATACATTCTGCAACCAAACCTGCATTCGGGTATCTGTTATTGTATATTTTGGTGCATAAGATTTTCCATTATATTCTGCAGAAACCGATTTGATTACATCGCCTTCGGTAAAGCCACCATTGGCCCAGCGGCCCCCTGCTTCCGTAGTAGTAGCAGAACCGCGGGAATCTTTTTTATAGATATTCTGATCCAATTGTAACCACAAAAATTTCAGGTTGTCGGGACTATTATTAGTGTAAGTGATGGAAACATTGCCGCTGATACTATGCTTCGAGGTATCTAATGTGCAGTTGATGTTGTAGTCTGCACGGTTTTGCCAATACTTTGGTCCCGGTTCGCCACTGGAACTGCGAAACTCATTGCCGGGATAAGGATAAAACTGAGGGTTAAATGCTTCTTTCGCATCATAATTGGATTGAGCAAAAGAACAAATTGTTGCCAGAACAACAATAATGCTGAAAACGAATTTTTTCATGTCGGGATTATTTTTGAACAAGCCGGAAAGTTAAATCAAATGAAGACAGCGGAATTACCGTTGGTGTGGTATTTAGAAATATTTATAAAAAATAACGATGAGTGGTTTTGGGAATGTGGAAATGTGGAGATGTGGAAATGCGTGCCTGCGACTAAAGTTTGCAAAATGGTTTACTTTATGCATTAACTATTGGAATAAAGACTCTGCCACAGCTATACTTTCCGTTTTGCCTACATCTACCCATTTATCGCCGGTATGATCATAACCCAGAATAGTATCTTGTTTCGCCAGTTCAAGGTACAAATCGGTCAGGGAAAATTTTCCGTTAAATGGCATTAGCCGAAAAACATCGTATTCAAAAACGACTACACAGCTATAAGCTTTTTGAACAAGACCCGGTTTTTCGATGGAGATGCGTTGTTCACCGGTAGTATTGTTTATCCATCCGCAAAGGCGATCATTTTCATCAAACAGAAAATTACGGGAAGTTTTTCTTTGGGTAACACCAAATGAGATCAGGGATTTTTTTTCTTCGTGAAAGGCGATGAGTTTATTAATGTCAAGATCGGTCAGGATATCAGCATTGCAGGTAATAAATTTTTCGCCGGGAGTAAATAAATCTTTTGCTTTTAATAAACCCCCACCTGTTTCCAGTACTTCATTTGTTTCATCACTGATTATAATATTACTTCCCCAACCATTATTTTCTTTTACTACTTCAATGATCTGGTCGGCAAAATGATGAACATTTACAATTATATCCCTGATACCATATTTTGCCAGGTATTCAATATTGTGTTGCAATAAAGGCTTACCATTTATTTCAGCAAGAGCTTTTGGGTGTTTATCTGTCCAGGGCTTGAATCGTGTGCCAAGACCGGCACTGAATATCATTGCTTTCATTAGTTTTCTTTTGCTGCGGGAAGTTCGTTTATCCAATTTTTGGGATCCTGGACCATGTGATTCAAGTCTATTTTTACTTTAAACTTATTTTTTAAATGCCTTGCCAATGCATCAGCAGCGTATACGCTACGGTGTTGCCCACCGGTACAGCCAAAACATATTGAAAGGCTTTCAAAATCACGTTTGATATAATCTTCCACTGATATATCTACAATATCAAATACACTATTCAGGAATTCCGTCATTTTCGTTTGCTGTTCCAAAAAGTCTTTCACTTCCTTATCCCGTCCCGTTTTGGTTTTCATACTTTCTATCCGTCCGGGATTTAAAATACCACGGCAATCAAAAACAAAACCACCGCCGTTACCGCTATCATCTGCTGGTAAACCATTGCGGTAAGAAAAGCTTTTTATTTTCACAGTCAAGGGCGTTTTTTCTGTTGCCTGCACCGGGGCAAACTGCTGAATGATCTCATCGGCTACACAAAGATTCAGCACCCTGCTAAACTCTGGTACTACAATTCCCAGGCTTTTGTGCTGAAAGAATTCTTTCAGATTTTTTAATGCTAAAGGAATACTGGTCAAAAACTGAGCCTTGCGTTCAAATAAGCCACGAAACCCATAAGCACCTAATACCTGCAGCAGCCTGATCAATACATAACCATTATACTGGCTTTGAAACATATTCCTGTTTACACTTTGCCCAATAGTATTTTCAAATGCATCAATATAATCTTCCAGCAGACCATATTTCCACTCATCCGGAAGATTAGCTCTTGCCTGCCATAGCATACTGGCCACGTCATATTGCGGGGCGCCTTTCATACCGCCCTGGTAATCGATAAAATGAACACTGTTGTCTTCTTTCACCATGATGTTCCGGCTTTGAAAATCACGAAACATAAAGTATTTGTATTCGGTATGGGTAAGGTAATTGCTCAGTGCTTCAAAATCATCAATAAGTTTTTGCTTGTCATAAGGCTTGCGCAAAGCATCAAGGAAATAATACTTGAAATACAGCAGGTCGGCCATGATCGCCTGTTTGCCAAATTCTTTATTGGTAAGACATTGATCGTAATCCAAATCTTTGTCGCCATTTACCTGCAGCCTGGCCAATTCTTCCAGGCTTTTTTTAAAAAGGTCATAAACAGGTTGTGTGAAGCCACCCACTTCCAGTTTGTTTAATAAAGACACATCCCCAAAATCTTCCTGCAGGTAATATTGTTTATCATCACTGATAGCAAGAATTTTTGGAGTCGCCAGTTCTTTTTCACGAAATTGTTCGGAGAAATAAAAAAAAGCTTCATTTTCCTTCACATTGGCGCCATAGGTACCAATTACAGAAATATTATTGTCATACAGGCGGAAATAGCGTCGTTCGCTACCCGATTGTGGCAATACGTCGAGCGAAACAGGTTCTTTCCCTTTCCATTTTATAAATAATTCACGGATAGTTTCTGTAATATTCTGCATAGCCTCAAATGTAGGGAAATGATCGCCCATCAACAAGACTAACAGTCATTAGCTTTTTACAACTAAATTTGCTACGTTTAACGCTTGTCGATTTATGAGTTATACTCCTGTTAATAAAGTACGAATAGTAACGGCGGCCTCTTTATTTGATGGCCATGATGCTGCAATCAATATTATGCGCCGTATTATGCAAGGCAAAGGCGCCGAGATCATTCACCTTGGGCACAACCGTTCTGTAAAAGAAATAGTGGAAACAGCTATTGAAGAAGATGTGCAAGGCATTGCTATTACCAGTTACCAGGGCGGGCATGTGGAATTTTTTAAATACATGAAAGACCTGCTGGAAGAAAATGGTTGCGGGCATATCAAAATATTCGGCGGCGGTGGGGGAACGATACTGCCGGACGAAGTTGAGGAATTGCATAAATATGGGATTACAAGGATTTATTCCCCGGATGATGGCAGAAAGATGGGATTAGAAGGTATGATAGAGGACGTTATTGGATCGTGTGATGTACAATTAAATGGGAAAGCTGATTATGAAACTGCGTTGAAATTGGAAGAAGCGAAAGATGTAAGAAAGATTGCAAGAGAAATAACAAATGCAGAAAATGGTCATCCGGCAACCTATAATCGGCAACCGGCAACAAGGAACATCCCTGTTTTAGGTATTACTGGAACTGGTGGTGCTGGCAAATCTTCAGTCACCGATGAGATCGTCAGAAGATTTTTGACCAACTTTAGCGATAAAACAATCGCTGTTATTTCTGTTGATCCATCCAAGAAGAAAACAGGCGGTGCTTTACTGGGTGATAGGATCAGAATGAATTCCATTTCTCATCCCCGGGCTTATATGCGAAGCCTGGCGACAAGAGATGATAATACGGCGCTAAGTCATTATGTACAGGATGCCATTGATATTTGTAAAGCAGCCGGCTTTGATTTTATTATTTTAGAAAGTGCCGGTGTTGGACAAAGTGATGCTTCTATTTTAGATTATTGTGATGTAAGTATGTATGTGATGACTCCGGAATATGGTGCGGCGTCACAACTGGAAAAGATCAATATGCTGGATTATGCAGACCTGGTTTGCCTCAACAAATTTGATAAAGCCGGGGCCCTGGATGCATTAACCGATGTAAAAAAACAATACAAACGAAATCACGGTTTATGGACGGCCAACGATGAGGAATTGCCGATCATAGGGACAATGGCCAGTAAATTCAATGATGATGGTGTCAATCATTTGTTTGATTTGTTGTTGAAAAAAATTGAAGCGAAAACCGGCATTACATTCGGTGAATATCATTTTGCAGAGACAGCTAAAGTTTCACAGGCGGTAATTCCTTCCAACAGAACAAGGTATTTAAGTGAGATAAGCGAGAATAACCGCAACTATGATCAGTTAGTAAAAGATCAATCCAATATTGCTACTAAATTATACCAACTGCAGGGTGCATTAATGACTCTTCAAAGTGCGGAGCCTAAAGCATCCTCCACTGGAGGGGGTTTGGGGGAAGTCGAAGCGGCCCTTCAAAAGCAAATTGATTTTTACACCGACCAGCTTACACCTGTTAGTCGTAAACTGATCACCAACTGGCCGGAAAAAATAAAAGAATACCAGAAAGATTTTTATGAATACACGGTTAGGGATAAGGTGATCAAACAACCGATGATCACTAAAAGCCTGAGTGGTACCAGAATCCCAAAGGTCGTATTACCAAAATTCAAAGACTGGGGTGATATACTTCGTTGGCAGGCACAGGAAAATGTGCCCGGTCATTTTCCTTTTACAGCCGGTGTATTTCCATTAAAAAGAGAAGGAGAAGATCCGACAAGAATGTTTGCCGGTGAAGGTGGGCCTGAAAGAACCAACAGAAGATTTCATTATGTATCTGTAGATCAACCCGCGAAGCGTTTATCTACAGCTTTTGACAGCGTTACCTTATACGGTGAAGACCCCGATCATCGTCCTGATATTTATGGCAAGGTGGGCAACAGCGGTGTAAGTATTGCCACAGTTGATGATGCTAAAAAATTATACAGTGGTTTTGATCTTTGTGATCCGAAAACTTCTGTCAGCATGACCATCAATGGTCCGGCACCAATGTTACTTGCATTCTTTTTAAATGCAGCTATTGATCAGCAATGTGAAAAAAAGATAGGAGAGCTAGGATTAGAAAATGAGCTAAAAAGAAGGATCGAGGAAAAATATGGAAGCCTCAATGCACCTGTATATAACAATCCTTCTTTTCCCGGCGAATTACCCAAAGGAAATAACGGCTTGGGCTTAAAATTATTAGGCTTGTCAGGGGATGAAATTTTACCAGCCGACGTATATAAGCAATGTAAACAAACCGCCCTGGAACAGGTGAGAGGAACTGTACAGGCGGATATTTTAAAAGAAGACCAGGCGCAAAACACCTGTATCTTTTCAACCGAGTTCGCATTAAAGTTGATGGGAGATGTGCAGCAATATTTTATTGAACAAAAAGTAAGAAACTTCTATAGCGTAAGTATCAGTGGTTATCATATAGCGGAAGCAGGTGCTAATCCTATAACACAATTGGCATTTACATTGGCAAACGGGTTTACTTATGTTGAATATTACCTGAGCCGGGGAATGAATATTGATGATTTTGCTCCCAATCTTTCTTTCTTCTTCAGCAATGGTATGGATGCTGAGTACAGTGTAATAGGAAGAGTGGCCCGGCGCATCTGGGCCAAAGCGATGAAGTATAAATACAAAGCGAATAAGCGGAGCCAGATGTTGAAATATCATATCCAGACATCAGGAAGAAGTTTGCATGCGCAGGAAATTGACTTCAATGATATCAGAACCACATTGCAGGCTTTATATGCCATCTATGACAATTGCAATAGCCTTCACACCAATGCGTATGACGAAGCGATAACAACTCCGACTGAAGAAAGTGTTCGTCGTGCTATGGCGATACAACTGATCATTAACCGCGAATTGGGAACAGCAAAAAACGAAAATCCTAACCAGGGATCTTTCCTTATTGAAGAATTGACTGATCTTGTTGAAGAAGCGGTGTTAACAGAATTTGACCGGCTTACAGAAAGAGGAGGTGTATTAGGCGCAATGGAAAGAATGTATCAACGCAATAAGATTCAGGAAGAAAGTTTATTTTATGAGCATCAAAAACATACCGGAGAATTACCTCTGATCGGTGTCAATACTTTTCTCAATAAAAAAGGAAGTCCCACTATTATTCCCCGTGAAGTGATACGCAGCACTACCGAAGAAAAAGAATTGCAGA
>CAMLEX010000135.1 GCA_946479055.1 uncultured Bacteroidota bacterium
CTGCAGTACACTGCTGAAAAGAAAGCGGATACCATCACCCTGCATGTATATACCGGCAAAGATGGAGAATTCACTTTGTACGAAGACGAAGGGTTGAACTATAATTATGAAAAAGGATTGTATTCAACCATTCAATTTCATTATACAGAAAACGATAAAAAGGTTACCATAGAAGAAAGAAAAGGAAATTTCCCGGGAATGCTAAAGAAAAGGTATTTCCGTATAAAACTCATTCCTTATGAGAAACCCCAAGTATTGGATGTTGAAAAGAAAGATGGTGTTCTGATTAAGTACGATGGTCGTCGTCAAACCATCTTTCTTAAATCCAAATTGTAAACTCAAATTGTAAACCCCAAATTAAAACTAAGACTGCTTGTATGAAAAGAACAAACTACAAACGAAAATGGAAAAAATGCCTACTGGTATTTTTTCCCTGTGTGCTGCTGGCCTTCCAGACTATGGCACAAACGACTGCCCGGAAAATTACCGGGAAGATCGTCAATGAAACCAGTGGGGACCCGGTTCCCAACGCAACAATTACCATAAAAGGATCTAAAACTTTTGCTATCAGCGATGGTAGCGGAAGTTTTACCATTGAGGCGGAAAAAGGAAATAGCCTGGTGATCACTTCAACCGGGTTTGAGCCAAAAGAAATAAAATTGGGTACGGCCATTTCATTGGACATACGCCTGGAACAACAATACCGGAAACTGGATGACGTGGTAGTGATTGGTTATGGCAAGATGAAGAAAACAGACCTGAGCAGCTCACAAGTCAGTGTATCGGCAAAGGATATCCAGCGGACAGTGAATACCACCGTAGAGCAAGCTCTGCAGGGACGGGCTGCGAATGTATATGTAACAGCCAATAGCGGCCAGCCGGGATCGGCTCCTTCCGTGGTCATCCGCGGACTTAATTCAATCAACTATTCCAATCAACCACTCTATGTAATTGATGGGGTACAAATAAAACCCGAAACTCCAATGGGGGGGGCAGGAACTTCTTCCAATATTCTTTCCTCTATTAATCCTGATGATATTGAAACCATGAATATCCTGCAGGGACCGTCGGCCACTGCTATTTATGGTGCGACTGGTGCTAACGGGGTAGTGCTGATTACCACCAAAAGAGGCAAGGCAGGTGAAACAAAAGTTTCTTTTAATGCATTGACATCTATTCAAAGCTCACCGCCCAAAGTGGATGTTATGAACCTGCAGGAATATGCTGAATACCGTAACGCTGTGGCCGATGCAGGTGGGGCGCAGTATGATCCTGCATTTGCCGACCCTAAAGCATTAGGAGATGGGAGTGATTGGCAGAAAGCCTTGTTCAGGAGTACATTATTACAGAAGTATGGATTGGGCCTGAGTGGTGGAACTGATAAAACAACTTTTTACCTTGGAACAGAATATTTTGATCAGCAGGGAGTTGTTCAGGGCTCTGGATTCAAACGATATTCTGTACGGTTAAATCTCGATAACCAAACCAGAAAATGGTTGAAGATCGGGACCAATCTTAATGTTGCACAGACAAGAGAAGTAGTGAACACTTCGAATGGCGATCTGCTCAATATTGCGATAGGCCAAAATCCTTCCGTGGCAGTCAGCAACCCTGATGGTAGCTGGGGCGGACCTACTACTACGCAATATCAGTTCAGCAACCCGGTTGCTCTATCCAAAATCAATGACAACCGAAATCGTTCCATGGTTTTTAACGGAGGCATGTATGTAACATTAAATGTGCTGAAGGGATTGACTATTCACAATGAAATAAATGCTTATTACCAGACAAGCAACAGTTATCGCTTCAATCCCTCTTACAAATTCGGAGGCTTTGTTAATTCTACTACTACTTCTTACCGCAGCACTGGCAACAATTACTGGTGGGGTTTGCAAAATAGAATTCAGTACAACAAAAGTTTTGGCAGACACGACATCACAGCCATGGCAGGACACGAGGCTTCGGAATATGGAAATGAAGGTTTATATGGAAGCCGTCAACGTTTTGTCAGTAATAATATAAAGGAGTTAAGCGGTGGCGATGCTGCTTCGGCCGTGAACGGAAGCTCAAAAGGAAGCGGTGCCCGTGAATCTTATTTTGGTCGGGTCAACTATGGCTTTGATAACAAATATTTTTTGCAAGGGACAATGCGGGCAGATGGCTCTTCGAATTTCGGTCCTGAAACAAGATGGGGTTATTTTCCTTCCGTGTCTGGTGCATGGAGGGTATCCCAGGAGAATTTTATGAAGAGTGTTGATTTCATCAATGATCTGAAATTAAGATTAGAGTGGGGGCTCAGTGGCAACTCGGCTGCAGCAGGTTATTATGCTACCCTGCAGGCAGTGCCTACTCCCTGGGGAACGGGATTTCTTTCCGGTAATTTCAATAACCCCAATCTGCAATGGGAAGAAGATGAGTCCTATAATGTCGGTTTAGATCTTTACCTGCTTAACAATCGCATCGAGATCATCGCCGATGCGTATATCAAGAACATCAAGAAGTTGCTAACCCGCAATGATTATCCGTATTTCTCAGGAGGCGACATTGCCTGGTCATCCGGTGCGATACAATTTCCTACAGAGAATGTGGGAAGCATGCAGAACAAAGGTTTTGGTATAACTATCAATACCACTAACATTCAGAAAGAAGTAGTCTGGAAAACGGGATTTAATTTTTCTGTGGACAGAAATAAGATCAAAACGCTGGCGAATAATACCCCGATTAACAGCACTTATAATAACAGTTCCCTCATCACTTCCATACGGGTAGATGAATCCGCGGCTTTGTTCACAGGGTATATTGCGGAAGGCATTTTCAAAGATATTGCGGAGATACAGAATCATGCGATCCAAACATCCAATGGTGTACTGACTATTGACCCCAATACGGGTACCTGGGTGGGCGATGTAAAGTTCAGAGACGTGAACAATGACGGAAAAGTTGATCAGAATGACCGCGTGGTGCTGGGTAATCCATGGCCCAAGTTCACTTTTGGATTTAATAATTCGGTGACCTGGAAAAATTTTGATCTCAATATGTTCTTTATCGGCGTGCAGGGCAATGATGTGTTCAATTTTACACGGTTTCGCAATGAGAATCCGGGTGGCACAAGTCCTTACAGTAATTATTTTAAATCCGTCGCCAATTTTGCAAAACCAAGCAGTGTTACAGCAGGGGATATGACGGCTGTGCTTACTAATCCTGGTTACAAGATTGCCCGCATAGCACCATCAGATCCTAACGGTAACTTCAGGGCCAGCAACTGGTACCTGGAAGACGGTTCCTATATCCGGTTAAAAAATGTATCACTGAACTATATACTGCCTACCCGTTGGGCGGCTAAAGCATACATGAAGAGTGTGAAACTGGGATTCAATGTGCAGAATGTATTTACTATCACGAAATACAAAGGATATGATCCTGAAATCGGAATGGTGCCCAACTTCGGATCCTTATCGGTTGGTGTGGATGATGCCCGTTATCCTTCTACCCGCCTGTATACTTTCAATATTGTTGCTGATTTCTAAAAAAATAAACGAATTCTTATATGAAATATATATTCCAACATACAGTAATAGCGCTGTTAGCAATTACAGCTTTTAGCTGTAAGAAAAGTTTTCTGGATCGTCCCCCCCAGGATCAGTTGACAGAAGCTAATTTTTATAAAACGGCTGAAGAAGTAATGGCAGGTACGGCGCCGTTATATAATATTGTTTGGTTTGATTACAATGACAAAGCAGCTTTGTCATTCGGCGATGCAAGGGGTGGTAATATGATCTCCAACGATCGTGACCAATTCTATAAATTCGCTATATCGAATACTGATCCCTTTACGCTGTTACCGGCTTATAAATCCTTTTATAAGATCATCGCTCAAGCCAATACCACGATCCTTAACATAAAAAATAACGCCACTACCGTTCCGGATAATGTAAAAAAAGCAGCTATCGGCGAATGCCGTTTCATGCGTGCTATGGGGTATTATTTTCTCGTTACCAATTGGGGAGCGGTGCCGATCATTTATGATAATGTGACACAGATGAGTGATCCTAACGTGACAAAGAACACAATTGAAAGTGTGTGGGAACTGATTATCCGCGATCTTACCTATGCAGCGGAAAATCTTCCGCCTGCAGAAAGCCAACCTGGGCGACTGACCAGTTGGAGTGCAAAAGGAATGCTGGCCAAGATGTATTTGTTCAAATCAGGAGTCGGGGCCAATGGCAGCCGTAATCAAAGCGACCTAGACAATGCTAAAACCTATGCGGCTGATGTATGCAATAACGGCCCAAACAGTCTGCTGGCGAACTATGGGGATCTTTTCAAAAGCGAATACAACAATAGTTCGGTCAGTAACAAAGAGAGCCTGTTTGCCATTCAATGGATGCCAATCAAAGAGCCTTGGGGTATCAACAATTCCTTCCAGGCTTATATGGCCAGAGATGGTGAGATCACAGGTAGTTGGGATGGTTGGGGTGCGGCACACGGAGCTTCCGCTGACCTGGTAAAATATTACCTCGCCAATCCGGCTGACAGTTTCCGGCGCAAAGCGACCTTTATGTTTGATAATGATTATTATCCCGAGATCCGTAAAGACAGGAATGGTTACCTGTACCCTTCCAGCTGGAATGGTTCAGCCTGGGTAAAACAAACAGCGTCCATTGCCAATACCAAAAAGTATATCATCGGGTCTGTATCGGATAATGGTGGAAAAGGAAGTGAGATGTGTGCCTATATCAATACCTACATGCTTCGGCTGGCTGAAGTGTACCTGGTATACGCAGAAGCCATCATGGGAAATAATCCTTCGACTTCGGATGCGGAAGCTCTCAGATTCTACAATAAAGTAAGGACGCGGGCAGGTTTACCTGAGAAAACGACGATTACCTGGGACGATATTTTCCTGGAAAAAAGGATCGAGACCGTATTTGAGGGATCATTCTGGTATGAGATCGTTCGGTTGAATTATTTCAATCCTTCCAAAGCCAAAGCTTTCGTCGCTGCACAGGACAAAGGAAACTATACGTTGCAATACATCGCCGGTACAAACGCACCAAGGCAATATAATGTAACCTATAACACGCAGACTTTTCCGGTGACCGATGCCACTTTTTATTTGCCCTTTCCCGAGGCCGAGCTCATCAAAGCACCCAATCTGAATAATTCCCCGGTGGACTTTGATTTCACCCTGCTTCCTGATTGATTTACCAAAACTTAAAAAAGATTTCTATGTCATTTCAATATACAACGCGAACCTTCTTTTGGTTGATGGCAATTACCGTACTGATTGGTTTTGCCGCCTGTAAAAAGAATAATAATGAAAATGCACCCAGCATTAGCCGGGTAAGAGCTAATCTGCCTGCCCCCAATGACAGTTCATTGTCCAAAGCTGGCCCCGGCGAATGGGTAGTGATAGAGGGAAGCGGCTTCAGTACTACGAATGCGGTTTTCTTCAATGGATGGCCTGCGCAATTTAATGCTACTTTGTTTTCCGATAATAGTATGGTAGTACTGATACCTGCTGATATGCCCTTTGCTTCTCTTGAACAGTCAAAACTTAATACCATCCAGGTAATCACTCAATTTGGTCAAACCACCTATACTTTTCCTATCGAACCACCGCCTCCGATCATCACGGCTATGAGTAATGAAATGGCGTTCGCTGATGAAACTGTCACGATAACCGGCAACAATTTCTTCTTCATTGATAAAGTTGTATTCCCGGATAATAAAGAGGCTACAACCGGTATCGTTACTAATGAAAGCGGAACTACTCTTACTGTAAAAGTGCCGGCTGGTATTACTGGAAGCGGACCTATAAAGGTTATCAACAGGTATGGCGCCGACACCTCAGTATTGCTGTTTAATGATATGGTTACCGGTATGCTTAATAATTACGATAACGTAAACAATTTTGAATGGGGCGCCGGTTCTTCATCCAGTTCTGCGGATTATCCGGGTAACCATGGTACGTATGGTGTTATGGCGGCCGCTGGTATTTCAGGTGGTGATTTCGGCTGGTGGAATGGCAGCCGGTCTATCAATATTAAGTCTGCTACCTGGTTGTCTTCATCCGAACTTACTAAGCCTGTTGACAATTATGCATTGAAATTCGAGATCAGTGTAAAGAAGCCATGGAGCGCAGGCTCAATATTCATCGTAAAGGACTATAACTGGACATACCTGGCAAGATATGAGCCCTGGGTGGGCACCGGCGGAAGCTTTAGTGTCAACGGTTGGCAGACCGTGACAATACCATTGTCCTCTTTTAAGACCAAAGCAAATGGCGCAGATGGCACAGGCTCAGCACCGTCTTCTCTTTCTGTTTTACTAGGGAGCGGGGCCGGCAATACTAATTTAATGTTTGTTAATACCGGTACTACCACTGTACAGGACTTCGAAGCGGCTATTGATAATATCCGTGTTGTGAAGATCAAATAATAAACGTTTTTATAAGCAGCTTGCAAGCAATCGTACACAGCCCGTTGAAACGGGCTGTTTTTTAAATTTTAAAATCAAGCTTAAAATATGTATGCATTAACTATGAAACTATTTTCTCAAAGGATCATTTCCGTTTACCTGCTTATCATTTTTTTATCATCATGCTCTAAAACAAAAAATACAAGTAATGATGCTGGCGGTACTCCTACAGATACTGTAACAGTGGTAACACCGGCAGATCCTGCTACTGCAGCCACTGTAGGTTTTTTTATGGATGCATGGGCTCCGGTTAGTTTTACTGCTCCATCTTATACTACTGTAGCTGCTCCGTCCGGCAATGCTACTGCAGTCGTTACAGTAGATGCTTCTACCATTCTTACTAAAATATCACCGGCTTTGTTTGGCAATAACTCTAATCCTTACAGTACACAAATGGTAACAGAGTCAGCGTTGATGAATCATTTGCAGAAACTAAAAACAAAAATTATCCGTGCACCTGGTGGCAGCTTAAGTGATGTATATTTTTGGAATTCGCCAATAGGTCAATTTCCTGCTGATGCTCCATCAACATTGTTAGATGCTAATGGCGTTGCAAGAGCTGCCGGCTATTGGTCGGGACGAAATACAGATGGCTGGACAATAACGCTGGATAATTATTATTCCGTTTTGCAACAAACATCGAATACCGGCATTATTACGGTAAATTATGGTTATGCACGATATGGTTTGAGTAATGATCCCGTAGCTGCTGCTGCGCATCTTGCTGCCGATTGGGTTCGTTATGACAATGGCAGAACAAAATATTGGGAAGTAGGTAATGAAAGCGGTGGCAGTTGGGAAGCAGGTTATCGCATTAATACAGCAACGAATAAAGATGGACAACCGGAGATCATCACCGGTGCATTGTACGGAAAACATTTTCGTGTATTTGCCGACTCTATGAAAAAAGCCGCATCTGAAATTGGTAAGACAATTTATATCGGTGCACAGCTTATAGATTCTGAACCGGCTTTATGGGCAACCAATACCGATAAGTCATGGGACCAGGATGTATTGACTGAAGCAGGAAGCAAAGCAGATTTTTTTATCGTTCATAATTATTATACGCCTTTCAATACCAACACGAACGCCGCTGATTTTTTAAAATCTGCTATTGCCGTTACAGATACATCAATGAAATATGTAAAAGCGCAAATGACAAAATATGGAGTATCGGCAAAACCTGTTGCACTTACCGAGTGGAATACATTTGCAACCGGTTCCAAACAAAATATTTCGCATGTGTCCGGAATGCACCTGGTGATGACGATGAATGAGCTGATGAAAAATAAATTTGGACAGGCGAGCCGTTGGGATCTATCAAACGGATGGAGCAATGGCGATGATATGGGTATGTTCAGCAGAGGAGAAGCGGAATCGGGTGAAACAGCATGGAACCCACGGCCTGCATTTTATCATCAATACTTTTTTCAAAAAATGTTAGGAGATCGCTGCATCAATGCTACAGCTCCCACATCAAGCGGTATTGCTGCTTATGCTTCTACGTTTACTTCAGGCCAGGTGAATGTTACATTGGTTAACACATCAACGAATGCTCATACCGTGCAACTGGATTTTAAAAACTTTAATCCCGGTCAGCGTTATTACTGGTACACTTTATCAGGCAGTACTGATAATGGTGAATTTTCACGCAAAGTGTTAGTGAATGGCAGTGGCCCTTCAGGAGTAGCAGGCGGCCCTGCTAACTATACATCATTAAATGCCAATGCTGCACTGTTGACAGATGGAAAAGTAAAAGTATCTCTGCCGGCAAGATCTGTGATTTGTATGGTGGTAGATAAAAAATAAGTCTCAAATGCGAGAACCAAAGGAAAACGCCGTCTCGAAGCTTATGCCGATGGCCAATTTCAAAAAATGAAAACCAAATTTATTGATAATGGCTATGCTGTGATTTTGGGTGAGTATGCTGCAATGGCCCGTTTAAATTTAGGCAGTGCTGCGGCGAATTCGGAATATGCTGGTTACCGGAAATATTACATGGAATATATCACCAAATCTGCTGTTGATCATGGATTAATTCCTTTTTACTGGGACAATGGTTATACAGGCGATAAAGGCTCCGGCATTTTTTATCGCTCAACCGGAGCAGCAGCCTATCCTGATATTATTAAAGCCATAACAACGCCGTGATAATAGGGGAGCAGTGGCAACGACAAATCCTAATGTAGCTTTTGATGATTTCCTATAGTTAAAATTAAAGAACAAATAAATTTTTAATAAGTAGTAGCAGTAATCGTTCACGGCCCGTTTCGACGGGCTGTTTTTAATTATCCCCTCACGCCCTGGACCGTGTTTACGAACCAGCAATTCAAAACACTACATTAAATCTTCTAAAACAAATTGGTTTCATTTGTTACAGCTTGCAACACCAGCCGGGCTTTAGATCTTATTATGACAACGGAATCTAAAAAACTTTTAGTGGCTCTTCAGGAATGAAGAGGTCATTCCACATTATACTCGTCTATGCTTAATGATTAGTAAACAACTTTAGCAGACAGGAAGATTGCAATTCGGTATCGGCTTCTTCCAGCATATGATCAAACTCACGCAGCTCACGAAGGCTAAGCAATAACTTAATGCCTTCACAGGGCGTAGGTATTAAAATGCATCTGACTGTTTCTTTTTGAGCAGGAGATTGTTCGTGCATAATTTTTTTAAGCCATTTGCGAAATAAATCAAATTCAGCCTCTCCGGTTGTAAGCATGACATTGCCAAATCCTATCTGGATATTCTCACATTCCTTACACCGAACTACATACCCGCTATTATCATCATGAAATAAGGTTTGATAACTGCACATGATTTTTTTATTTCGGCAAAAATCCATGATTAAGGCTTCATGCAGTTACGATATGAGAAAGCATTAGTTACGCAAAATGGAAACTGACTAAAGGATGACAAAAAAAATCGAAAACCCTGCAAAATCAGTTCCACGCTGATTTTGCAGGGTTTATTCTGTGAATCTGTCTCATTAAAATTTTCAGGCGGAAAGAAATGCGCAATCGTTCCCGGAACGATAAATAATCGAAGTAATAAATGTCCTTTTGGACCAACTAGCACCAATTTTGGCAAGTTTTAGAATGGT
>CAMLEX010000136.1 GCA_946479055.1 uncultured Bacteroidota bacterium
ATTCATACACTCGTTGGAGCCGGTGGTGGTGAAGGCGCAATGGATGCTGCAAACATTTTAAAACCAGCCTTGGCGAAAGGTGACCTGAGAGCAGTTGGGGCTACTACATTAAATGAGTACCAGAAATTTTTTGAAAAAGATAAAGCGCTGGAAAGACGTTTTCAGAAAGTGATGATTGATGAACCAAGTGTAGAAGACGCCATTTCTATTCTCCGTGGTTTGAAAGATCGTTATGAAACGCACCACCATGTACGTATTAAAGATGAAGCGATCATTGCTGCGGTAGAATTGTCAAGCCGTTATATTACCGATCGGTTTCTTCCTGATAAAGCTATTGATCTGATCGATGAAAGTGCAGCGAAACTTCGACTGGAGATGAACTCTATGCCAGAAGAACTGGATACACTGGAGCGACAGATCCGTCAGTTGGAAATTGAACGTGAGGCAATCAAAAGAGAAAATGATGAACCTAAACTAAAAGAGCTTAATACAAGCATTGCTAATCTTGCTGTAGAAAGGGATACGCTGAAAGCAAAATGGAAAGAAGAGAAAGAATTAGTAGAGAAAGTGCAGGATGCTAAAGCGCAGGTAGAGCAACTCAAGCAAGAAGCTGAGAGAGCCGAGCGGGAAGGAGATTATGGAAAAGTAGCCGAGATCAGGTATGGTAAGATCAAAGAGCAGGAAACACTTATCGCACAGTTATCCGATCAGCTTCTCAACTCCACAGAGAAAAGATTGCTGAAAGAAGAAGTAGATGCAGAAGATATTGCTGAAAGCATTGCAAAGGCTACCGGAATTCCGGTAACCAAAATGTTGCAGAGTGATAGAGATAAATTGCTCAATCTCGAAGATCATTTACATGAAAGAGTAGTAGGACAGGATGAAGCGATAGCTGCAGTTGCTGACGCTATCCGCCGCAGCCGTGCCGGATTGCAGGATCCGAAGAAGCCTATTGGTTCATTCATCTTTTTGGGTACAACAGGCGTTGGTAAAACAGAATTAGCAAAAGCTCTTGCAGAATACTTGTTTGATGATGAAAGCATGATGACCCGTATTGACATGAGTGAGTACCAGGAAAAACATACAGTTTCAAGATTGGTGGGCGCACCTCCTGGATATGTCGGTTATGATGAAGGTGGACAATTAACTGAATCTGTTCGTCGCAAACCTTATAGTGTAGTATTATTGGATGAGATAGAAAAAGCTCACCCTGATGTGTGGAATGTATTGTTGCAGGTGTTGGATGATGGGCGGTTGACAGATAATAAAGGCAGGGTGGTGAATTTCAAGAATACGATCATCATTATGACCAGCAATATTGGTAGCCATCTGATCCAGGAAGCATTTGAAAATATAAAGGAAAGTGATATTGAAGAAGCGGCGGGGAAAGCGAAAGTGGAAGTGATGAACCTTTTGCGTCAGACCATACGGCCCGAATTTTTGAACCGGGTTGATGAGATCATCATGTTCCAGCCTTTACTGAAAAAGGAGATCCGTTCAATTGTAAATATTCAGCTAAACGGGTTAAAAAAATTATTAGCTCCGAGTGGAATACAATTGGTATTTACAGATTATGCGCTGGATTTCCTGGCAGAGCAGGGCTTTGACCCTCAATTTGGCGCAAGGCCATTGAAAAGGTTGATCCAAAAAGAAATAGTAAACCAGTTAAGTAAACGGATACTGGCGGGAGATATTGATAAAAGCCACCCGGTATTAGTTGATGTATTTGATAATACCGTGGTGTTTAGGAATGAAGCGGCGGAATTGGAGAAGAGTAATGGTAGAAAAAAATAGCAAAGAAACCCCGATGAAAGTCGGGGTTTTTAATTCAACACAAACCTGAAGGTGTGATTTTGTTAGGCCTGCTTCTCTGAGAGTCCTTCCAGTTTGGCTGTTTTATTTCATCGCCTTTGGCTATCTGTTATTTTCAAAAAACAAGGTGCCAGGGTTGCAAGATTCTTAACGCTAAAATTGCATATACGTTTGTTTAAATCTTATTAAAGTGCAACGTTTATTTATTTGCAGCGGTCAGTTATGAAAACGATTGTATGAAATTGAATTTTCTTGCCCTGGTCTTTTTACTTTTTTCCTGTAAGAAAGACAGATCATGTGTATGCAATACTGAGAATGGTTTTAAGGATGCAACTTTACTCTATACCGGCCCTGTTGAGGGTGATGGCTGTGACTGGGTGGTAAAAATTGGCGCTGGCCAGTATTATCATCCGGATACGCTGGGTTCTGAGTTTAAACAAAATGAATTGAATGTAAAGATCTGTTACAAGCTGGCAACAGATAAATTCCATTGCGGATTGGCAGGTATAGGTATGCCGGTTATTCATGTGCTTGATATAAGAAAGTAAAAGAAACGAAATACACCCTTTACAGAGCATATTTCGTATTACGCTTTTTTTACAATTTACTTACTGTCATTTCCTCGGCAACACTGGTTTTTCTGTTTACTTCATACACTACCGATTTTTTTGATTTTTTACTGATGATCTCAAATGTTAATTTGTTATCACCAAGTTCATCAGCATTCAGGAGAAATGATTTGGAAAAATTTTCTCCTTTAATGTTTTCCCTGTACAATGTAGTATTTTGTTCATCCCTGATGATTATGGTAAACTCATTTTGTTCCGCATTGCCTGCAAAATTTAATTTAAAAAGCAATTGGTTATTCAAATGCCCCATAAATTTCATTTCTACGGGAATAGTTATGTCATTATCAGCTGCCATTGCATGCTGAACGGAGGCTACTGAAAACGCTGTAAAAAAGGCGATGACAATAAGCCGGTTGTTTCTGAAAATCTTTTCCATGTGATGTGTTTTTAGGTTAATAATGCGTGTTATGAAAAAATCTTATTGATGGCAAGAGTTTCATTGATAGCAAACAGTGGCAGAAGTGAGCAAGCAAAAGGGCAAGTGTTGGATAGTTTTCCCCTCAGGAGTGTGTCATTCGTGGGAAGGAGCAGATCATAACTGCTTAGCAAAACAAATGTAGAGGTAAGAAATTGCTGTCGCAAATCAATATTTATGGATTTATAGCGTAGCCAACTTTTAAAAGAAGAAGATAATTGGCTGGTATATAAGACATTTATTTCAAAAAAGAAAGTATATCCAAAGCTCATTTTATCATCAAAATGAAGTGATAATATTACTGATTCAGCTTTGTTAGTGCAAACAATCTATGGTTATTGGAAATTGTTTTTGACAGATCATAGTATTTTCCTGACCCATTATGCCTAAGTATTTTTTTAGAAAACATAGAGTCACTAAACTTCCGCTGGTAAATTCCCCCGGTAGTGTCCCGTAATTTTTCATAACCGCATCTGGCTTCGGCATATACTTTGCCATACTATTTTTATTATTTTCACGTTATTTAACCCAATACATATCCGTGTCCAAATTTAATCTTATGAGTTACCAGGTACCCACTTCTTCAGCAAGCAGCCGTTCTTACAGGCTTTATATTGTTTTAAGTTTATTGTTGGTTTTAGCTTTTATCATCGCTTTTGGCGGTTACAAAATTGTTTTTAATTCTTCTGCAGCAACAGCCAGTCAGGCAACCCTGACAACAGAAAACAAACCCGTTGAAGAAAAAAAGGCAGCGATACCTGTATTAGCATCACCTGAAGAATATGACCGGAAAATGCAGCATATTACCAATGGTGATTCATCAGGAAAATGGCCGGTAAAAACGGACTATCCTTTGGAAGGAGCTATTTTCCCTTTTAAAAGAGTGGTTGCTTTTTATGGAAATCTTTATTCCAAACAAATGGGGATATTGGGTGAACTTCCACGGGCGGAAATGCTGGCAAAACTAAAACAGGAAGTAGCAGCATGGCAAAAAGCTGATTCAGTTCTGGAAGTAATTCCTGCTCTTCATTATATTGCTGTAACAGCTCAACAAGCCCCGGGCAAAGGAAATAAATACAGACTCCGGATGCCCTTTCACCAGTTAGATTCTGTGTTAAGTATGGCAAAAGAAATAAATGCTCTTGTTTTTATTGATATACAGGTAGGGCATAGTACCCTGCAACAGGAAATTCCGGAATTGGAAAAATACCTGAAGATGCCTAATGTGCATCTTGGAATTGATCCTGAATTTTCAATGAAAAGTGGTCATGCACCAGGCAAAATTGTAGGAAGCTTTGATGCAACGGATATCAACTATACAATGGATTACATGACCAAACTTGTAAAAGAAAATAATCTGCCCCCCAAAGTTCTTATAGTGCACCGGTTTACTCAAAACGGTGTGACGAATTATACGCAAATAAAAACAAGACCGGAAGTACAATTTGTAATGGATATGGATGGTTGGGGCCATCCGCCGTTAAAGATCAATACTTACAAAGCATACGTTCACAAGGAGCCGGTGGAGTATACAGGGTTTAAAGTTTTTTATAAAAATGACATGAAAAACAATGGCCGGTTGCTTACACCCAAAGAGCTGCTTGCTTTGAAACCTCAGCCGGTGTATATACAATATCAGTAACGAGCTGCCTGTTGTGAATGGTGAGTTGTGAATAGATAGCACTCAGTACTCACCATTTACAGCTCACTTTAAAATCGTATGGTTTTTATATTCTCCGGGAAACCAACCAGTCCTTTTGGCGATAATTCGTTTAAATTTATCTTTTTTGGAGGCATATTTTAAAGAGGGATCGGGATTGAAAGGCCAGTTTTTCCTAAGGATTCGTTCCTTCATTAATGCAGGGTGAGTCCCTTCAAACCTGAGAACAGGTTCTGTTGCCTTATCATATTCATAGCTGGCAGCAACTGGCATTTCTTCTTCATTTACATCATTACGGTAAAGCCGGATATTTGACTGTATCTTTTTATGAAGTGCCGTCGGCTCTCTTACCCATCCATAATGATAGACGTATGCGTCAATTAGCTTTACACGCAACTTTCGGTTATCTCCTATACGGAAGCCCTGGGCATCCCTGAATGAGAAAATATCTTTTTGATTTCGTACTATCCGGATCTCTCTTCTATACCATGAGTATTTAGCGCCAATATAATCGTAGGAACCAAAAAAATGGAGGTAATTAAATAACAACCCTTCTACTTTTTCATTTTGAAGATTGTCTTCCATTGCTTTTTTGATTACCGGTAAATATTTTTCATGTATGACTTCATCGCCCTGTATATAAAAAGCCCAATCATATTCTGCTGGTATGGCCTGAAATGCCTTGTTTGTTTCGCTGGCAAATACGACTCCTCCCTGCCTTATAGTTTCATCCCAAATTGTTTCTATCACTTTTATTTTGGGATCAATCGATCGGACCCTTTCCAAAGTATTATCATCTGATTCTCCAACCGCAACTATTACTTCATCGCATAGGGGGAGAATAGAACGGATAGCTTCTGCAAAAGGGTAATCGAATTTGATACCATTGCGAACAAAAGTGAACCCACATACTTTCATACCTGGAGAATTTTAATCGGTAAATTTAAATGAATCTGTCTTGATAGAATAACTCAATGGCAAATGATAGTATCACTAAACCCGTTACGTAAATTTTTAGAAATGCCTATTAAAACGTCAGGTAAATACCCTATTCATTGCTATTTTCTTATTAAAAACAGGGCTGGAAAAAGCTGCTGGCATATTTTTTTCACCATTTTTGATGAAGAATAGCATAAAGCTGATTCTATTTAATCCAAAATTATGGCTTATGAATTACCCTGTATCTTCTTCAGTCAGCCGGACATTTTTCACGTTTATTATTCGCCTGAGTTTGATCCTGCTGTTATTTTTCTTTATCGTTTTTTTTGTATTTGAAACGTTTTCTTTTATCAGGTTGTTTGAAGTAACAGTAGTGGCTAATCCGGCAATAAACCTGATAAAATAGAATGTTAAATTATTAAGCAAAGTTTAAGTTCAGCGGATTGGTTCATTCGCTTTTAATTATGCTATCCGTGCTAATTGTTATATTCTTGCGAATAGCCTTCTTAAAAATACAATACACTGATTTGTATTCACGGGCCTTACCTTACAGTTAATTCCGTGGAAATATCTCATTTACCAAAGTTTATAATTTAATTTTCCTTTTTAATTCCTCCGCAATTTTGCTTGGTTAATGCTCAATCTTCATCCCCTGGCTTTAATATGCAGGTAGGTCATGATGAAGACGATTCATCCCTGTTCTTTACTCAATTCTGTAGTTAGGTATCAGGTAAAGTTGACAGTCCATTTTTTTTGAAAAAAGAAAAAAAGATAAAAATGGGTTTTAGGAAATTTGATTGAACACCCAGGAGAGAGCCCGCCAGAATGAACCAGGTTGTGTCAGGAAATTGGGAAAATGCTGCTTTTAACCTATAAAAGTTATTCATAATGCCTGTTGATAAATTCTTTTACTCCGTAAGTGTTTTTCCGATATTTTTAATTAATGCAGGAACACCACAAGCTTCTTCTGACCATTTATGAGATCGTAAAAAACGATCCGCACCCGGAGCATTACGGCTGTCGGCCCCGCGAACTTATACTAAGACAATTGCAGGAATGGTCCGTAATTCATCAACATTTACAATTGCTCCGGCAAGAGGAGTTAATCAATATGGAGCAGCAGGACACTCTTGTTATTCGCATCACAAATGCGGGGATTGAAAATGCGAAGCAGGCTAGAAAAAGGGTTAATGCAAATAATTAACTTAATACCATACATGTATAAAAAAAATATACCGGGCATGCCCGGTATATTTTTTTGTTAGTCAATTTACAGGGAGTAGCTTATTTCATTTTATTGATAACTACATCCTCAATAAAACGTGATTGTTTGTTGACTTCATAGATCACTGTTTTATCTGATTTTTTGCCAGTAATTTCGAATTGAACGCCTGTGTTACCAAGATCTTCAATGTTCAGCATAAATTTTTTAGTGACATTTCCTTTTACATTGTCTCTGTATAATACTGTGTTGTATTCGTCGCGGACAATGACAGTGTACTCATTTTCATCAGCGTTCGTAAAAGCCAATTCAAATACAGGCTGGTTTTCGATATTGCCGATAAATTTCAAGGCCACGGGAATAGTTTTCTTTTCATCATCAATTGCGAATGCAGGAGAAAGGAAACCCACACTGAAAGTAGTTGCTAAAGCGATTGCAAGGATCCGGGAGTTAATTGATAGTTTTTTCATGACTGTTAAGTTTAGAAGTTAAAAAATGTTGAAACTAATTTGATGGATCGCAATCGAGATAGACAAAAATCGGGATCATGTGGCAGCAAAAGGTTGGAAAAGCAAGTAGTTCCTGATGAACCAAACTGGCTTCTGAAATTTTACCAGTTGTATTTTTCGTTCTTGCTGATACAAATGTAGAATTGATTTATACGGGGTGCAAACAAAGATATTGGCGTTTTGGACCTCGCAAACAATAGCGGTTAAAAGTGAAACCCTTTACAGGAAAGGGTTTTGATAAATAAATAACATGATGGCCAACCTGAATTTCAGGGGTCAAATGTTATCATATCTGAAAGATTTGATGAGTTAAACATTAACAAAGGACCAAATTAATGCATTGGTTAAATAGACGGCTTACTTTAAGGTCAACCGGCAGATGGAATAAAGGGTTAGAGATTGGGTAATCTGATCATTATTCCCTGGTACTATAAATTCAAAAAATTCTCAATGGGTAATGACTACAATATGAAGTGGAGGTGCTCTATTATAAATGGGCGATCAGGCTATGAAAGGCTATATATTTTTCCCGCCAAAATGACTTGATGGCTTGAAAACATGACTCTTTTTAGTCTGCAAGTACGAAGTACCAATATCTGATATTATTTTTGTCAGAAAATGGTAATTTTTATTCAAAATAGTTACTTTCTAAAAACACAACCTATTGAATATCATAGTTAAAATTATCTTTTTATAAAATTAGCTTTTCACCTAATATAGGGGTTTCAAAAAAATACTATCTTCAACCGCTTTCGGTCCTTTTTTTTGAGGACTATGTAGCAGATAAACACTCAACCAAATAGCCTGAAGGTTGTTATAAAGAAGATAAATGCCAAAACTGCAGGGGTTTTGGTGATAATAAAAAAGGAGATATAAAATGGCATTCAAAAAAGAGGTCGAAGAAATTATTGAACCTAAAGACATTTTTGTTGGAAAGAAAGACGCACCGGTAACATTAATGGAGTTCGGCGAGTACGAAAATGAAGATTGTGCTAAGGCAAATGAGGTAGTTAAGCAAATACTGGAAGAATACGAAGGAAAAGTAAGGTTTAACTTTCGTCACTTCCCTTTAACATTGGTACATCAGCGTAGCATGAAAGCTAGTGAAGCTGCAGTAGCTGCCGGTCAGGAAGGTAAGTTCTGGGAAATGCATAACGTATTGTTCAGCAACAGGCGTAGCTTGGGTACTACCAGTTTAAAACTGCATTCCAAAGAGGCAGGCGTTAATAACAAGAAGTTCCTGGACGAGCTTGTAAACGGTACTTTTGGCTGGCAGGTACAGGACGATCTGAAAGAAGGGATTGGCAGGGGAGTAAAAGAATTGCCTGCTTTCTTTATCAACGATGAACCGTTTAGTGGCAAGCCTACTTTTGCAAATCTTAGTGCAGCAATAGAACTGGCACTGAAGAAAACGAAAAAGAAATCATTAGCAAAACAACGGGTTTAAGAACACCTGTATAAATAATTAAATCCCGTCCCGATAGCTACTATCAGGACGGGATTTTTAATTCGGGAGATCTTAGAGAATATTTAATGGAAAAAAATCTGCAAGAATCAGCGATTAATCTTCTGATAACCGTGTGAACTCCATGCCATTAAAGATCTTAGCCAGGTTAGCATCTTTGGTCTGCTTCCAGGTTCCGATATTGGCATTTGTAACGATACGCCAAAAATTCTTTGAACGAAGCTCTTCATAGTCACTCCCTTTGATGAAAATACCTGTAAGGGTACTGCGCTGTTTGAAGAAGATCTTTATTTCTTTTTCACCGGCTTGTCTTGGGGCTACATATTTTTCAATCAGATCGTTTGTCATATAATTACTGTTTTATGGTGAGAAAACAAAAGGAGGGCGTTAGTAGTGCCCTCCTTTCTATTAGTTTAATAATTGTATCAATCGATCAATTACCAGCGGCTGTTAGAATAAGAAGGCTTGTTGTTGCTTCTTTCTTCTCTTGGTTTTGCAACCATTACTTTAATCGCACGGCCTTCAACCATACCGCCATCCAGTTCAGCAATTGCTTTTTGAGCAGCTGCATCATCAGGCATTTCCACAAAACCGAAACCTTTGCTACGATTAGTGTATTTGTCCATAATTACTTTAGCAGAAGATACTTCTCCATATTCTGCAAAAAATTCTCTCAGATCTTCGTCTTGTACTGCGAAGCTTAAATTTGAAACGTAAATGTTCATCTTAAAAATTAAATGATAAATAATATTTGAGAAAAACGCAGATTAGAGGCGACTAACTATTAGCAGGAAATGCGTAGCAGAAAAAATCGTTCACTTACAAAATACTGTGTTACTCAAATTAACGATGCAAATGTAAGTCTTTAAGATGAGAACGAGGTTTTTATTTATTATATTCCTTTTATTGATTTATAGCAAACTGTTGCG